>CAYZCZ010000001.1:0-20311 GCA_964477125.1 uncultured Candidatus Saccharibacteria bacterium
TATCTTTGTCGTTTTGGGTATTAGTTTTGAACTGCCCGCACAACTGGTAGGTTTTGCTGTCTATCTTTTTATAGGTAATTTTATCTAAATCAGACTTGTCTTTTGCTAAGTTTGAATTGTAGGCATTTGTGTATTCCAGGCTTTTAATATCTTCTGGTAACTTCCTATTTTTTGTATAGTATGCCTTAGTTTCTATCGAGACATCTTTTAAAGCAGATGAGGTTGAACTATCTATTGCACTTAAGCGTATTTGTCTAAAAGGGACAAAAACTGCAAATAATACTGTCCCTACAATAAACACTGAAATAGCTATTGTATAAAGTTTATCTAGTTTCATACATCTGATCTTTCTGATGAATATATTTTTCTGTAGTAATAAAACAATACTAGGGCCATTAAACTTGTAGTTATTAATGCCTGGACAATACCAGGCCACCAAGCTGTAGGTCCAGCATCGTATTTTCCTTTTGGTATTAGCGGAACAAAACAAGAATAAACTAAGTTGGTAAACGAAGCTATTGTAAGCACTGTTAAAATACTTAAGAAAGCACCGTATATTAAATTGTGTACTTTACTAGCAAAAGAACTGAGTACAATTAGTCTATTCTTATTGATAAATCTAAGTATAAGCAAGTATATAGCACCGCTAATTACCAGGCTTGATGCGAACCATACTATGAGCTTAAGTTCATAACTATCTAAGTAGCTGTTAGTAATGCTATAGGGATTAGCCATTGCTTCAGTAGTTTTTTCACCAACGTGGTTAAAGGCAATTTCTAGTAGACCTGAAAGACTGGATATAATACTAAAAACTAAAGTTAAAGAAACGGCAAGCGCAGACACGTATAGCAGTGGCTTAGTAGTTTTAGAGTCAAAAATACCTGATTCATTCTCCAAAGCATCATAGTTCCTAGCACTACCTTTCGTTGCCGTAGGATAAATGTTTCCAGAAATAATTGGAGCTACTTGCTCATTTATAACATCTGGTGTTAATTCTGGCGTTTCAGATATTGGTTCGGTAACAGAATTGATTGGTGAATTTAAATCTAAATTTATATCTTCTTTTTGGTTTTCAATTTCAGTTATTGGTTTTTCTACATTGGTTTGGCTCGGTGATTCTTTCTCGACATTGAATTGATTAGAACCTAACACTATCTTAGTTTTATCTTTTTCCATTAGTTCTCCCTTTATATTTAAAATAACATAAGCAGTAAACTTATTACCAATATTATTACTTTTGTAAGCAAGGATGGTTGATAAGTAATCATTTAATAATAAATAATGAAAGCTGTATTAAAAGTTTGGGTAATATGAAACAATATTATAATGAAAGCAGTTTGGAACGATCAAGTTATAGCCGTGAGTAATGAAACGATATTTATAGAGGGCAACCAATACTTTCCCTTTAATTCTGTAAACATGGAGTTTTTAGAACGTAGCAATACACATACAACATGTTTTTGGAAAGGCGAAGCTAGCTACTATAATCTAAGCGTTAATGGACAGGTTAACGAAGATAGCGCTTGGTTTTACCCTAAGCCCATGCCTGGTTCCATAGAAAAAGTAAAAAAAGATTTTACTAACTATGTAGCTTTTTGGCGGGGAGTAGAAGTCTCATAACTAGAATATTGTTGTGAAAAAATGAGTTTAATGGTTTAAAAAAACCTAGTATGATAAAATTCATAGTAAGATAATTTCAATTAAGAGGGAAGAATAAAAAAGTATTTATGAACTGGAAAATAATCGGTCGCTCGTTTAAAAGTGCAGATATGAGGAAGCGTATCTTTGCTGTAGTTGGCATGATTGTTGTTTTTAGGTTCTTGGCTCATATACCTATACCTCTGGCTGATCCTCAAACCTTAAAGCAGGTTTTGGAAAATGTTTTTAGCCAAACGGCTGGTTCGAACTTACTAGGATTCTTAAACGTTCTTAGTGGTGGAGCCTTAGCAAACTTTTCAATAATGTTGGTTGGACTTGGCCCATATATTAATGCCAGCATTATCATGCAACTTCTTACAAAGGCAATCCCTAAGCTAGAAGCGCTAAATAAAGAAGGTGAATATGGACGTAAAAAAATCCAGCAATGGACTCGTATAATTACTTTGCCTTTGGCAATTGTACAATCTGTTGGAACGATATTCTTAGTTAGGCAAACAGCCGCCGGCACCAGCGGTCTCGATAGTCTTGTTTCTAGCGCATCATTAGGCCAATGGGTTCTTATGGTTGCTGCTTTGACAGGAGCATCTATGCTACTTATGTGGATGGGTGAAATTGTTACAGAACAAGGGGTTGGCAACGGTATTTCTCTTATAATTACAGTAGGTATATTAGCAGGACTTCCTGGCATTATAGGTAGCCTTATAAGCTCAGTGATTCAAGAAGGTAGTAAATTTAGTATTTTTGGAAGGTTTGACCTACCGATAAATTCAAAAGCATTATGGGTCACCTTAGGTATTGCCATAGTTACCTTGCTGGTTACTGTATTTGTTGTATACCTTAATGAAGCACAAAGGCGAATAACTATTAGTTATGCTAAACGTCTTCAAGGCAATAGGGTTTATGGAGGGGTGACGACAACTTTACCAATAAGATTAATAACGGCAGGTGTTATCCCAATTATCTTCGCTTTGGCATTTTTATCATTACCAGAATTCATTGGTAGGCTACTATCACAAAGTGCTTCCGGTCAATGGCAAGCTATCGGAGAGAAACTAACAACTTGGTTTGCTACGCCAACTTCACAAAGCTTAACAAGTGGTGATTGGACTGCCTGGCTGTACCCAATTGTGTATTTCTTATTGGTTCTAATGTTTACTTTTTTCTACACAAGTATTGTCTTTAACGCAAAAGAAATTTCTGAGAATCTACAAAAGCAAGGTGGTTTCATAGATGGAATTAGGCCTGGGGCACAAACAGAAAAGTACCTTGTTAAAGTAGTGAATAGGTTAACTTTATTTGGAGCCTTGGCCTTAGCATTTTTGGCGGTTATACCTATTTTTGGGCAAGCTATACTTCAAACTGACCAAATTGCTATTGGTGGAACTAGCATACTTATCCTTGTGTCAGTAACTCTAGAAACATTAAGGCAGGTGGAGTCTCGGGCATTAATGGTTACCTATGATGACTACACTATTAATATAGACTCAGACCACAAGAAACCTAAGGGTGGCAAAAGATTTTTCAATCGTAAAAAGGCTTCCACTGTATAAAAGTTTAAATTCAAGTAATTTCTCTTTGCAATTGGTTGTAAAATATAGTACACTAGTTCATTGTTGTAGCTTATGGCCAGTACAAAAGAAGTAATCGAGTTAAATGGCATTATAAAGGAGACCTTACCAGGTACTCAATTTAAGGTCGAACTCGAGAATGGTCATCAGATTATAGCTCATGTTGCCGGCAAAATGCGTAAACATTATATACGTATCGTTCCCGGTGATAGCGTGACGGTAGAATTGACACCTTACGATCTTACGAAGGGTCGGATAACCTATCGCAAATCATAAGTTTTGCCACATGGGCAAAATTTCATATTAATATTAAGCAGTGTGTCACCACAGCATTAAGGAGTGATGATCCGCATGAAAGTGCGTGCAAGTGTAAAAAAGATCAGTCCCGACGACATTTTTGTTCGTCGTAAAGGCCGACTATATGTAATTAACAAGCTTAAACCTAAACATAAGCAGAGGCAAGGTTAACTATGGCAAGAATTAGCGGAGTAACTATACCTAGCGAAAAACAAGTTTGGATTGCCTTAACTTACGTTTACGGAATTGGCGAAAAAACATCTTACGATATTTTAGCTAAAGCTAAAGTTGAATCAACATCTAGGGTCAAAAACCTAACAGATGATGAAGTTCGACGTATCCAAGAAGTTATAAATAACGATGTTGAGGTTGAGGGCGAACTGCAACGTAAAGTTGTAGGTAATATTAAGAGACTTAAAGAGATACGAGCATACCGAGGGATTAGGCATCAGCAAAATTTGCCAAGTCGTGGTCAACGAACTAAGACTAATGCTCGTACAAGACGTGGTAAAAAATTAACTGTAGGCGGCACCAATAAAAAAGCGCCGGCTAAGACCTAAGGTAAGGATAATATATGGCTGAAATTACGACTGCCGTCAAGAAGAAAAAGGCAAAACGAAGCGTACCTTACGGTGATGTTCATGTCTTGGCGTCTTTTAATAACACAATCATTTCTGTTACAGATAAAAATGGTGGCTTACTAACTGCAGCTAGTGCTGGCGGTTGTGGCTTCCGTGGTAGTAAAAAAGGTACGGCATACGCAGCGCAAGTTGCTAGCGAAAAAGCAATAACTGCCGCAAAACAACTACATAATATTTCAAAAGCTGATGTTTACGTTAAGGGTATTGGTTTGGGCCGAGATGCAGCTATTAGGGCTGTTGCAGGTGCAGACGTAACCATAGAAAGCATTAAGGACGTAACTGGTGTTCCACACGGTGGTTGCCGTCCACGTAAGGCTAGAAGGGTTTAATTATGGCACGAGATACACAATCAATAACCAAAATGAGCCGTCGAGAAGGTTATGCCCTTCATCCCAAGGCTCATAAATACTTAGCTAAAAGAAGTACAATCCCTGGCCAACACGGCCGAACTGGTAGGCGCAATGTGCCTAGTCAGTATGCTTTACAGCTTCGTGAGAAGCAAAAGGTTAAAAGATTATACGGTCTTTTAGAGCGACAGTTCTCTAACCTAATGGCTGAAGCTAATAGAAAAGAAGGACAAAGTGGCGAAATATTGCTGAAACTACTAGAACAACGAGCAGACAACGCTGTTTATCGAGCAGGTTTCGCGTCTAGTCGCCGTGCTGCTAGACAATTAGTTACTCATGGTCATTTTATGCTTAACGGTCGCCGAGTAGACATCCCATCAATTCGTATGAAAGCTGGTGATGTACTTGTAGTTAGACCAAAAAGCCAAAAATCCGAATACTTTAAGAACTTAGATGAAAATACAGGCAAACCAGACGTTACCGCAAGTTGGCTTAAAGCTAATCGTAAGAAATTTGAAATTTCCATAACCGGCGTTCCCTCCCGCGAAGAGGCCGAGCCAGATATTAATGAACAACTAATTGTTGAGTATTACTCACGCTAATAGAGAGGTAAATAATAAGATGTCTAAAATTCACACACCATCACTGGCTCAAATAGACGAACATAGCGACGTAAGTGCTAGTTTCGTAATTGAACCATTGCACACCGGGTATGGTATGACCCTAGGTAACTCTATGCGTAGAGTATTGCTTTCAAGTGTTGCTGGTGCGGCTATAACTTCGTTTAAAATCGAAGGAGTAACCCACGAGTTTACTACCGTTCCAGGTGTCCGAGAAGATGTAGTAGATATTATGCTACAACTTAAGCAAGTACGTTTCCGCGTTTTTGCCGAAGAGCCACAGATTCTTCGTTTAGAATTCAAGGGCAAAGGTGCAATAACTGCAAAAGATATTAAAGTAAATGCTGATGTAGAAATAGTTAACCCAGATTTAGTTATTGCAAATGTCGATGACGACAAAGCTATATTTGTTATGGATGTTATTGTTGAAAATGGCCGTGGCTATCGAACTGTTGAAGAAGGTACCAAAAAGAAGCCTAGCGATATGATTGCTATCGACGCTATATTCAGCCCAGTACTTCGTGTCCGATATAAAGTAGAAGACACTCGTGTTGGTCAAATTACCGACCTTGATAAGCTAATTATTACTATCGATACAGATGGTTCTATCAGTCCTAAAGATGCTTTTGAAGAAGCAGCGGCTATTTTGGTTAACCAATACAGCGCTCTTGCTGGACAAACAAGAGTCGAAGCAGCCCCAGCTAGCAAAACAGTTGCCCCAAGCTTTAATGCAGAAGAGGACGAACCAGCTGAGCTAAAAGTTGCTATCGAAGATCTTAACCTAAGTGCCCGAACAACTAATGCATTAATTAACAACGATATTCACTCTCTAAAAGATTTATTTAGTCTGAGTGATGCCGAGCTACGAGACCTTAAAGGGTTTGGCCAAAAAGCTTTAGATGAAGTTAAGGACAAGCTCGCAGAACTGGAGCTATAAGTTATGCATAGACACGGATATAAAGGTAGAAAGTTTGGACGCGAGCGTGATCAGCGACGAGCCCTAATAAAGGGTTTGGCTAGTAATTTGTCAGTAAATGAACAAATTACTACAACTGTTCCAAAAGCCAAAGAGCTTGTACCGTATTTTGAGAAACTAATAACAAAAGCTAAAAAAGGTGATTTGCATAGTCGTAGGCAAGTTATTTCTAAAATGGCCAACGTCGAGAGTGCACATAAGCTTGTAGATGAAATTGCGCCAAAATTAACAGCAAGAACTTCAGGTCATTTAAGAATTGCAAAGCAGGGAACTCGACGCGGAGACAACGCTGAGATGGCTACCGTTTCATTTGTAGATGACTTAAATACTGCACCAGTAGCTGTTAAGGAACAAGCAAAAGAAGCTGCTCCTAAAAAAGCTGTTAAAAAAGATGCCCCAAAAACTGCTAAAAAAACAGTAAAAAAGGAGGCTAAGTAATGAAAACTTATAGCGCTAAGCCTACTGAAGTAACACGTGAATGGTATGTACTAGACGCAAGTGAAATACCCCTTGGTCGTTTATCTACAAAAATTGCTACATTACTTACCGGTAAAGAAAAACCAATGTTTACGCACCATATTGATTGTGGGGATAACGTAATTGTTGTTAATAGCGATAGTTTGGTTGTCACTGGCAATAAAATGAAAGATAAAATGTACTATAGGCACAGCCAATACCCTGGCAGTTTGAAAGAAGCCACATTAGCAGATAAAATGGCTAAAGATTCTACCGACGTTATTGTACTTGCTGTTAAGGGTATGTTGCCGAAAAATAAGCTAATGGCTGAAAGATTAAAGCGCTTAAAGGTTTACCCTGGTAGTGATCATAATCATGAAGCTCAAAAGCCAACGAAAGTGAGTGTTAAATAATGGTCAAGAATGAATATTACTATTCTTTGGGTCGTCGTAAAAGTGCTACTGCACGAGTACGTCTATTTAAAGGCAAGGGCAATATAGTTGTTAACGATAAGCCTGTTGCTGAGTATTTTGCCAGTAGCCAACCTTTACTTACTGAAGTAAATAAGCCTTTTACTATATTAGAAAAAGAAGGCCAGTACGATGTAAGCGTAGTTGTTAGCGGTGGTGGTCTATCTGGTCAAGCAGATGCTATTTCGCTAGGAATTGCAAAAACACTAGTGCTTGTTAGTGAAGATTTTAAGGGTACACTTAAGAAAGCTGACTTACTTTCACGTGATTCTCGTGAAAAAGAACGTAAGAAGTTTGGCCTTAAAGGTGCGCGTAAAAAACGACAATTTACTAAACGTTAGCTGAGCTTATCGAATACCTAAAAATCACCTCTGTTATAATATATGCAGAGGTGTTTTAGTATGGAAAGCAACAAAAATTTAATTATTGAACGTTCAGCGCAAGCCTGGGGTGTGTCACTTGAAGATGCTACCAGATTATTTGGCATAAATCACCAAAAAGCATTAAGAATAAATAAATTAAAACAGTCCAAAAAAATTACTGCAAAATTAATAAAACAATTTGGTTTAATACCAATAAGCTGGTGTTCAGGTGCGTATGCTATTACGAAAAATTATCAAGAAGTTTCTAGGTCAAATTACTTCAACGAAGGTTATTTTATATTACAAGACCAAGCTAGTTTTGTGCCTGTTTTGGCATTGAACCCCACGTCTGGTGAAAGAATTTTGGATATTTGTGCTGCACCAGGAGCTAAAACTACACATATTGCTTCAATTACTTCTAATAAAGCTAAATTATTTGCCAATGATTCGTCAAAAAATAGATTATTCAAACTTCGTAAACTAACCAAGCAGTTTGGCGTGGAATGTGAACTGAGTTTATATGATGGACGTAATTTAACTTCTAAGTATAATCGTAATTCATTTGATAAAATACTGTTAGATGCCCCCTGCAGTGGCGAAGCCTCAATTATTAACGATGATCTGAAGACTAGTCAGAACTGGACATTTGCAAAAGTAAAAAGGCTTAGTCGTTTGCAAGAACAACTAATATTGTCTGCGTATGATATGTTAAAGCCCGGAGGAACACTAGTCTATAGCACTTGTACAATATCGCCAGAAGAAAATGAAAAGGTGGTTAGCAGATTGCTTAAAAGACGAACTGCGGAAATAACAGATATTGAAATTAAAATTGATGGTAAGTTAGAGGGTTTAGTTTTTTGGAATGACAAGAAATATTCTTCCCAAATAAGAAAAACGGCCAGACTATTACCAACTCAAAATCACGAAGCATTTTTTATAGCGAAAATTATCAAACCGGTAGATTTGTCTATTGATGAATATCAATACAAAGTGTAATCTTGCCAAGTTTATGTAATAGTATTACAATTGCGTTATTAAATAATATTTTCATTGGATGACAAATTTATATGCCAAAAGAAACTTCTTATACAAATATTGAACGTCAGGTTGATTCTTCCCAAGCAAATTCACTTGATAGGATGAGTAGTGAAATTTTAAATTATCAGGATTTATTAGACACTACAACAGATCCAGAAGAGTTGAGGGTAATTATACCGGAAATTATCAGCTCGTTAAATCAACAGTGGCATTCCCAAGGTCTCCTTAATAGTAGTGTTACCTTATTTGGCGAAGTCCTTGTACCAGAAGAAATAGATGAAGATCAAAGTACTATAACTTTAAATAAAATTACAATAGACGAAGAAACTGGCGTATCCCAAGGCTTTCACGTATTTAATTTACCGGATTATTTCGAAGGTGAAAGATTTGAACGACATCAAATAGTTCATGTTTTACTTACAGAACCTCAATACAGCAGGGATTTGGCTCAAGAATCTGAAGTATGCTATCGATTATATGGAATTCCTAAAGATATAGTAATTTTTGATGATAAACCAGATATTGAGTATTTGTCTCAAGCAATCCCAGAAATACTGGAAGATATAGACACGATTCTTTTAAACGAAGGTAGTAAAAAACAAAAATATCAAGCTTTGTCACATATTAGGTTCGAAGAACTAGATGGTCAGGGATTTGAAGCTTATGAACACTTAGCTAGCTATATAAACTCGCTAATAGGTTTTAAAATGGGAATGCCTTATATTATTAGAAATTCAGAACTTATATTTGATATTGTCGAAGGAATGGATATTGAAGAAGTCGAAAATGAAACTCAAAACATATCTAATGATACATACAATAGACTTGTTCCTGATTTTGCTAAACAAAAAATGTACGCATACATTGGAGGCATCGCAATAATCGATAATTATAGATTCGAAGAAAATACAATTAATAGTCTAGCTGGCAAAAGAATAGCATTACATTCAAATATTATTACTAAGCAAGGGCTCAGGCCAGCGATAATTCCACTGACAGAAAAAATTGTTGTTAGGTCTTTGGTCTAATCTCTAATATTAGCGTTAAATTGTAATTTTCTATATAATTTAAACAAATGAATAATGATATTGTTTTAACTGGTTTACGGGCTAATGGTGAATTTACCCTTGGTAATTATCTTGGTGGTATAAAACCTATAATTGACCTTGCCAATAATAACCAACAATATCAAATAAATATGTTCTTGCCAGACCTTCACACAATAACTGTGGATGTAGATTACCAAAAACTTCAGGCACAGATTCTACGTTGTCTAAAAGAATATGTCGCTTCAGGTCTTAATATAGAAGATAAAAATATTTATGTATATCGTCAAAGTTATATACCAGCTCATACTGAATTAGCTTGGATATTGCAGTGTTTTACTGGTTTTGGTGAGGCAAGTAGAATGGTTGAATTTAAAGATAAAAGTAGCCAAATTGGAGAAGATAGAGTTTCACTAGGCTTATTTAACTATCCGGTATTAATGGCAGCAGATATACTTTTGTATGGTGCTAAGTGGGTTCCAGTTGGCGAAGATCAAAGACAGCACATTGAATTAACTAGAACACTAGCTCAAAGACTAAATAATAAGTTTGGCAACTTGTTTGTCATTCCCGAAGAAACTAAAAATCAAGCAATATTTTCTGGGTTAGAAAATCCATTGCGTATTAGGTCTCTACGGAACCCAGATAAAAAAATGAGTAAAAGTATTAACGACCCTGCTGGGACTATTTTGTTAAGCGATGAACCTGGCGAAGCGTCTAAAAAGGTGATGTCTGCTACTACTGATTCCTTAGGAAAAATTAATTTTGATTGGGAAAACCAGCCAGGAATAACTAACTTGCTACAGATACTAAGCCTGCTAAGCGGAAATAGTCAAGAAGCAGTAAATGCCCAATGGCAAGGTAAAAGTAGCTATGGTGACCTTAAAAAGGCTGTAGCGGACGCTGTAGGGGTATGTTTGGCTAACTTACAGGATGCATACTTATCGGTTGACGAAAATATGTTAACCCAAAAGCTACAGAATAGTGAAGTGCATATGAATGAAGTTGCTAATGCACAATTGCTAAAAGTTCAAAAAGCTATCGGCCTTAGACCTAACTAATTTTATGGTTATTTCAAATAATAGTGATATATCAAAAAGAGCTGATGTTATGTTAGCTGATGCTAATCCTGAGTATTCAAGGGCCGCATTAGCTAAATTGTTTACTCTGGGCAAGATAACTAACGAAAACAATATTCCAATTAAGGCAGGCGAAAAAATTCAACCTGGTAAAAATATTAACAGCGATATCACTCCAATCAATTCCATAGCTGAGGAATTGGATTTACCAGTAATATACGAAGACGAAAATGTTATTGTTATAAACAAACCGGCAGGTATCATCAGTCATGCTAGGGGGAGATACTGGGATGAGGCTTCGGTAGCAAGTTTTGTGCGTCAAAAAGTGAGTGGTTTAACAGGCGAAAGAGCCGGTATAGTTCATAGGTTGGATAGAGCAACTAGTGGCGTTATGATTTGTGCTAAAAATCAAGAAACACTAAGCTTTTTACAAAAACAATTTTCGGTTAGAAAAGTAAAAAAGAAGTATACAGCTATTATTAAAGGCAAGCCCAGTTTGCCAAAAGCAACTATTGATGTACCTTTGGCGCGAAATCCCAAAGAGCCAAATACTTTCCGCCCGGATGATGAAGGTAAAGTTTGCATTACAAACTATACGGTTGGTAAAAGTAATGAAAGGTGTTCGTTATTGAATCTTGAACCATTGACTGGGCGAACCCACCAGCTAAGAGTCCATTTAAAATACATTAAACACCCTATTGTAGGCGATTTTTTATATGGTGGTGAAAAAGCCGACAGATTATATCTACACGCAAATTCATTAGAAATAACAATTCCTGGGGGTATAAGAAAAATATTTTTAGCTCCATTGCCTAAAGAATTTAACAACATGGTTTCGTAGTATGTCAGATATATTAATTAGCCATAATACAAAAATTAAAATTCAAATATTCGCTGACCATCTGCCCCAATCACTTATATTAGTAGGATCTAGCGGCATGGGTAAAGAGACATTATTAAAAAAAATAGCAGAAGAAGTCGGCGGAAACAGGTGGGCTCATAGAGCTAATATTATTGAACCTTTAGAAGATAAAAAACAAATTAGCATAGACCAAATTAGGGAAATTAAAGCAGGCTTAAAGCTAAGCACAGATAAAATAAGACTAGTAATATTGCCCCATGCCGAGAAATTAACAATTGAAGCCCAAAATAGTTTACTTAAAATGTTAGAAGAGCCACCTGTTATGACTCATTTTTTGCTAGCTACACCAAAGTTAAGTGATATGCTTAAAACCATCCAGTCCCGTTCTGTTATATGGCTATTAGTTAAACCAAATAATGAAGAGATCTATAGTTATTTTCCTAATATAGAAAGAAAAGTAATCGAAAAAGCTATATTAGTCAGTGCAAGAAAACCAGGTTTATTATTTAGTTTACTTGACGAAGGATCTGAACACGGTTTAATAGCTTCACTAGATACAGCAAGGGAAATACTATCTTCAAATGAGTTCGATAGAATGTGCTTAGTGAATAGCTTGGTAAAAGATTCTAAAGGCCTTGGGGAGTTGTTAAATGCATTTGAAATTATCTGTCAGTCAGCTTTGCATAATGTAGCTAGCAAAGGCGATGAGAAAAGTACTAAAGCATGGCAAAAACGATTAAATTACGTTGAGAAGTCTATATCTCAACTAGAAAAAAATATCCAGGCGAAGCTAGTTATAAGTAAACTATTTTTAATGTTATAATTTACTGAATGATTGGAATACTAATACTAGCAATTTTTACACTTTTGGCAATAAGATCAACTTATAAGCTCGAAGATTCTGCTTCTGAAATACCAGATAAGATAGCCACTCGACTTGGTGGTTTGTGGGAAATTGCTCATCAAGGTATGCGTGATAATAAGTTGCTTAGAGCAGAAAAAGCATTGTTAACTATTCTTAAAATAGATGAGAAAAATGCAGCCGCTTATAATAGGCTTGGTATTCTTTACGCAAAACAAAAAGAATACAAAGATGCTATTGACTGTTTCGAAATTGCATCTAGCATCGAAAAAAGTCCATCTAGTTTCCATAATCTCGGCCTCATATATTACGAAACTGGTGATTATACAAAAGCTTCAATTGCGTTTGAAGAAGCTTTAAAGCTTGACGATACTCTAGCTGCTAGACATATAGCCTATGCAAAAGTTCAAGAGAAACTTGGCAATAATAAGAAAATGATTAACGAACTTGAAAAAGCCGTTGAACTTGAGCCGAATAAGGAAACATACACATTGTTGCACCGAGCATATGAATTACACGGCATGGATGAAGAGGCCAAAGTTATTCATAAGAAGTTGAATCGCTCTAAAGTCAGCACTAAGCCTAAGCGCATCGCAAGACCAAAAAGAGTTATAGTTTAGAATACTCTTAGGGGAGTAAATCAATATGCCACACTTAAATTATGCATTCGACTATACAATTACTGCATTTATAGTTAATAATTCTAAGCAAGTCTTACTAGTAAATCACCCACGTTATAACAAATGGATACCAGTAGGTGGGCATATTGAACTAAACGAAGACCCAGAAGAAGCTCTTTATCGTGAAATTAGAGAAGAAACTGGTCTTAAAATTGATGAGGTATTATCAGAGAAACCTGCAGTCAACTCACCTGGAACTAAATTTTTGATAACACCTAATTATATTGATGTACATGATGCTAATCCACCGCACAAGCATATTTCATTTACATATTTTGTAAAAACCAATGAAGATGTGTTTACTCTTTCAGATGAGCACGATGATATGAAATGGTTTACCTTAGAAGAGTTAGAAGTTGAGCAATACAACCTTTCGCCAGCTGTTAAGTTCTATGCGACAGAAGCAATTAAACTTTTATAGATTAGCCTGAGTATCCTTTTAGTTATTTGCATTCATTTTGCCGTACAGTTAACAATTTGAGGATAGCGGACTTCGTCCTTTTCCACTCAAGCATGCTCGGTGCAAGCACCTGCCCGTGCTTTCGCTCCACCGAACCTCGGCATTGCCGAACGGTTCGTATCCCCCCAATACCAAATGAAAAACCCCATTGCAGGGGTTTCTTCTTTTGGTGCAGGGTGGAGGATTCGAACCTCCGAACTCGAAAGAGGACAGATTTACAGTCTGTTGTGTTTGACCGCTTCACTAACCCTGCAGAAGCAGTGCGTAAGCACTGCAACACCTTTATTAACTACACCTCACATGCATTAATAAAGTTTAGATACTCTCGCACGGTATCTAAATGGAGCCGACAGAGGGATTCGAACCCACGACCCGCTGTTTACAAAACAGCCGCTCTGGCCACTGAGCTATGTCGGCAGATGCTAATGTAACAGGTGATATTTTAGCAAAGATTAGCAGTTTAGCCAACTCGTAAGAAAATGTTGACATATTATATAGTTCAATCATAATTACTATCGTTTGTAATAAATGAATTATAGAGGTAAAAACTTGGAAACGTTATTCCCTAGACAAAGAGATGATAAAACATCTAATGAGATTAATAAGAGTTCTGAAGACTTAGCGAGAAGCTTATTATACGAAGCTCAGCATAACTACACCCGATGGCATGAGAATAGCTTACTTGCGGAATATATTTTAAGTCAAGATTGATACAGTAAGATCTAGTTGGTACAATTAAAACACCATTTAGGCCGTTGTAGCTCAGTGGTAGAGCACTTCCATGGTAAGGAAGGGGTCACGAGTTCAACTCTCGTCAACGGCTCCATATATATAATAAGGAAATAATAATGTCTGAAGCAAAAAAACTATATAGGTTAAAAGATGATCGTATTATTGCTGGCATTTGTTCAGGGTTTGGAAAATATTTAAATGTTGACCCAGTAGTCATTAGGATCGCTACTGTAGTAGCAACTTTGATTTCTGGGGGCATACTTGTTATTGGATACATAATTGGTATTTTTCTTATACCCGAAGAAGATACCAAAGATGTTATTGACGTATAGACTAAAAACAGATACAATAACATACTGAATTAAAGGTATATAAATGGCAAAGAAGACATTAAAGCGAAAAACTATTGGACTTAGCTGTGATAATTGTGATCAACGTCACTATTACACAACTAAAAATACCCAAAATACTCCTGACAAGATTTCTTTAAAAAAATATTGTCCAACTAACCGAAGTATCGTATTGCAAACCGAAACATCCAAAAACCTTGGACGAAACGTAGTTAAAGCTAAAAAACGCTAATCATTTATTGAGTTAAATTTAATTATTTTGTTCTCTTGGAGGAATAGAAACCAATAATCGCCAAGGCGATTGATAGTGATATAAATGAAAAACCAAGACTGTTATTATTAAGAATAAAATTTACAATACCAGCAATAATGAAAAATACTGAAGCAATTACCCAAAACAAATTTTTCATAGCAAATACATTCCTATTTATATTTTAGTATTATTGGGTATCATACTACTGAAAGCAATATGTATTATTCATTTATCAAATCAATTGCAGTGTTGATTAGTTCTGCATGGCTCCATACAAGTGGAGCAACACCAACAGGTTTTCCAGAAACTGGGTGTATTTGTTCGCTCATAATGCCACCCTTAAGTGTATACTGTAGCGACCATTCTAGTAATGGTTTAACTTTTTCTGTTTGCCCTAGTTGGGTATACAATTGAGCTAGCCAAAGTGTGCAGACAAACCAAGGGTTAGGTGGCAAAGCTTTATCATTGCGCATATACCAATCATCTTCATACCTAACAACACCACCAATTGGGCTAAGGTTAGTTAGATATTTTTCAATAGCATGCAAGGAGCCTAAGACTTCCGGAGAGTCTAGCTTAGTTTCTGTGTACATTACCATGCCAAATAAACTAGAAATATCAATTGTATTGTCGAATTGTAAACTGCCATCTTCTTTTAACAGTAAACCTTTTCGGTAGGTTTGTCGATCTTGGTCAAATAACAGTTGTAAACCAGAACTTATTTGGTCAGAAGCACTTTTCCACTTAACTTCGTCGTCTGGGTAGTTAAATAAAATAGCAAATTTAGTAGCCCTATTTAATGCACCTATAACTGTGGCCACACTGTATGTATTGGTTAGGAATTTTTCTTCCCAAAGGTCGTAGCTTGCATGCGGTAGGTTAGTCTCTTCGTCTATAAAGCCAGCTAAGAAATTAGCTGATGGCTGAATAAGAGTGGTATATAGCGAACTAACAAAATCATCATCTCCACTATGGTCTAGGTATTCCCCAAGCATGTTAATCACAGAAGCTGTTTCGTCTTCCTGGATTGCTAGTTCTTTGCGATTTTCATGGACCAATGGGTGCCAAGTACTGCCGATTGCTTGGTCAGGCTGGTATTTATGCATTAAATAACCTTGGTGAGACAGTGTGTCACGGCAAAACTCGAAGAATTTTTTAGGTTCTTCACGATAGCCAAGCCTAATTAAGGGCCACATAGCATAGGCACCGTCGCGTGGCCAGCAGTAACAGTAATAATCACGGCCATAGTTAAATATAGAAGAATCACCACTAGCTAACACGCCTCCTCTTTTATCCGTATGAGCCTTAATGGTCATTAGTGATTTTTTAACGTCTGATAATAGCTCAGGCCTTATGGCGTGAAGTTTATTGGCGCTGATACCCAGCCAATTATGCCACCAGCGACGCAGTTTTTCTTCAATTTTATCAATTCCAAGGTTTAGGTAATTGTTGTGAATTTCTTCACATTCATATTGTGATGAAGATGCGATAATCCAGTAATCGACTGATTTGTCACTATTAGGTTCTATACTAAATGCAAACCTGAATACTGAGTCTACACCTCCGTGCTCTACAGCATTGCCAGACAATTCACCGTCTTCGGCGTCTTTGTAAGTGCCTTCTTTGCCTTCAATACCAAAGTTACCAACACTATATTGGTCAAACTTTTCTTTAGAATCTTGCTCTATACCACAAACAAGTAGGGCACAACGGCCTTTATAATCTAGAATGTAATTTTCTTCAGGAACAAATAGAGCCGTATCTGCTCTGCCTCCTCTTGAGATTTGAAAAACTTGATGCATAAATATTCTAACGTCACGTTTTTGATCTGAAAAATTAGAAATAGTAATTCGCCTTATAAAACCATTGCTATGTTGGTCTACAAAATCTACCGTTTTAATACATATTTTCAAGTAGTTATTTGTAAGTATTGTATTTGCAATTAAAGCGTCAGATTCTAAGCTGACCTCAGATTGCCATGTGCCATCATCTACCCACGAAAAAACGCCATCAACCCACACGCCAATTTTATGGTGGACACTTCTAGCAGTTGTTAAGTTGTCTAGCCCAACATACGGATAATAAAAATCATGGACTAAACCATTTTCGTTTAGTCCAACCATTAGCTGACCGTTGCTTAGCATTGCTGGGCGAGCCATGTTAAATCACTCCGTTTTTTTCAGCAAGCCGATATTTTAAATCATGCCATGAATTCATGAAATTCGTGAAAGCTTCGTATGGTGTTTTGTACGGGCTGAAGTAAGCATGGACGTCTCCATCACTAAACCATTTAGTACACATATAGTAGAAATGGTCGCTTGTCTGAAGTTTACGCCAATCTTCTATTAAAGCGTAGTCTCCAGTAGCTATTATAGAATCTTCTAATCCGTAAAGTGATAATATCGCATCGTGTTGCATTGGGTTGCCAAGCCAGGCAGTTAAGTCACGTTCAGTATCTGCCCAGGTAATTGTTTGAGGAATGTCAACAAAATCAACTGGTTCAAATGTGTCTATAGCTTCGCTAAGGGTCATAAATGTTCGGTCATCTCGTGAATTGAACCATGTTTCAGGCAATGCTTTTAAGAATTCAAATATACCCGTATCAGCCCACTGATGTTCCCCGAACGTTTCGTAGTCCATAAATAAGTTAAATACCTGCGCATTATCCATGGAAGCGCCCATCCAGTCTACAAATTTATCGGTATGTAATGGGTATTCTTCCCATTGTTTATTACCAAACCTAAATGCTAGGTCGTCACTAAGTTTATAGTTTTTCATTAGTAACCGTATGTTATCGGTGTAACTAGGTCGATAGACAAAATTCGGGCTTCTCCAGCCTAATATAGGATCCCAACCTTCAGTAATAATACCTTTATAGCCGGCTTTATCTGCCCAATAGGCAAGATCGTTATTGTAACTAAGTTCGGTGTTTCTGAACACAGATGGTGTTACTCCAAAAACTGATTCAACTTTTTCACGATGCATTTTAACTTGGGCTTCAAATTCAGTGCGACTATAGAAAAATGCCAAGCTGTGATGGTATGTTTCGGCAACAATTTCTACCCGCCCGGTTCGGAATAACTGTTTAAAACTTTCTAGTACTTCAGGTGCCCATTTTTCGAACTGCTCTATAACAGTGCCACTAATAGACATGCTTAGTTTAAATTCTGGGTATTTATTTAATAAATCAAGCAATACTTTATTGGTAGGAATATATGATTTTTCGGCAACTTTATCTATTATGAATTTATTATTTGTTAAAGCACCCTCAGTATTGTCGTCGAAATAATGATGATTTTCTCCAGCATCGAATATTGTGTAATGTTTTATTCGAAATGGTTGATGTACATGCAAGTACAGACAAATTGCTTGTTTCATTATCTGCTACCTACTAGCTGAGCGTGTTGATGGTAGGTACTCACCATCTTATGGGCCGCGTCATCCCAGCTAAGTTTTAAAAATTCTTTGTGACTTTGACTATGAAGTTCATCACGTAATGAATCGTTTCTAACAACTGCTGAAATTTGGTTGGCCATTTCTTTAATATCCCAAAAATCAACTTTTAAGCAGTTTGTAATTACTTCTGCGACACCAGACTGTTTACTTACAAGGGCAGGGGTTCCGTACCCTATTGCTTCGAGCGGAGTTAAACCAAAAGGTTCCGACACGCTAGGCATGACAAATAAATCTGCAACTGAAAAAGCATCTCTTAGGTTTTTGCCACGTTGAAAATCAGTGAATATAACATTTTTGGATATACCAAGTTCAGCGGCAAGTTCTAATAGTTCAAGGTATTGTTCCCCTGAACCAACAATAAGAAATATTGTTTTTGGAGTTTTATCTACCACTAACTTGGCCGCCTGCATCAAGTTATATAAGTTCTTTTGAACAGTCAGCCTCCCCACGTTAGATACAACTCTGTATCCCTGACTCTTCATCTTAACCAAATACTTATAGGCATTATCACTACTAATATTGCTATACACACTAATATCTATACTGTTATGAACAACTTCTATTTTATCTTCTGGTACGCCGTATTCTTTAACAATTACATTTTTAGTATGTTGGCTTACTGCAATGATTCTGTCTGCAATTAGAAAGCCCATATACTCAATTTCGTGAACCATAGGGTTGCCAGGTTTTCCACCGGCTCGATCAAATTCAGTAGCATGGACGTGCACAATTAGTGGCTTACCAGATAGTTCTTTGGCTCGTAAACCCGCTCTGAAAGTAAGCCAATCGTGGGCATAGATAATATCGTATTCACCAAGAATGGCCATTTGCTCTACGCGGTCAGCGTAATTACTAACTTGCTGGAATAAGCTGACATCTTGTTCGCTTCCATCGTCGTAAAAATACTTAAAACTATCGTAAGCAATACCACTTTTTTGAACTTTTGCTGCACTTTGGGGAATTGCTGGGTTAACTTTCATGAAGTCTATATCATCGTGACTGTCGGAGTACGGAACAATAAATTCTATATCGACATTTTTTTTAGACAGCGCTTTGCATAAATGGTAGCAAGCGACTCCAAGGCCCCCGCTATTATGCGGAGGCAGTTCCCAGCCTAGCATTAACACTCTCATTTATTCGTTTTTTTCTCTTCCTAATTTGTATGTCTATATTATAGCCACAATTTATAATGAAGCACAACCTTTTTAGTAGTGAAAATTTACCCTATTTATGTTAAAATATTCATTAAAGCCACAATTAAATAACTACAGCGGTAAAGGCCGTATTATCTACACTTATGTTTACAACCGATAAAATACGAAATATAGCAATTATTGCCCATGTTGACCATGGCAAAACGACAATTGTTGATGCTTTATTAAAGCAATCTCATACATTTAGGGATAATCAATCAGAAATGACACAACAGCTTTTGATGGATAGCAACGATCAAGAAAAAGAACGTGGCATTACAATCCAGGCTAAACAAACTGCCATTACTTACGAGGGCTATAGAATAAATATTATTGACACCCCAGGTCACGCAGATTTCAGTGGAGAAGTTGAACGTACTCTAAACATGGCTGACGCTTGTTTGCTAATTGTTGATGCCCAAGAAGGCCCAATGCCTCAAACAAAATTCGTATTAAAAAAAGCTTTAGAAAATCATTTAAAGCCTTTTGTAGTTATTAATAAAATTGACAAGAACGACTCTAATATATTTAAAGTCGAAGATGAAGTAGCGGATTTATTTTTAGAACTAGCTACGGATGAATCACAATTGCATTACCCTATATTTTACGCTGTTGGACGTGATGGTAAAATGTGGGATTCAAAACCCGAGGATATTAGCGAAGATGCTGACATGAGAGTTATATTAGATGCAATTATTACTGATATCCCTCAGCCTAAAGGAAATAGTAGTAACCCGCTACAAATGCTTGTAACTGCTTTGGCATGGGACAGTTTTTTGGGAAAATATGCAATAGGTAGAATTGCCGAAGGCTCTATGAAGCCTGGAGATCAGGTTTCTTTGATAAACAGGGATGGAGAAATTTCAAAGGCTAAAGTGGATAAATTATTTGTTAGCCAAGGACT
>CAYZCZ010000001.1:20411-25608 GCA_964477125.1 uncultured Candidatus Saccharibacteria bacterium
GGATTTTTAGTAAGTGGTCGTGGCGAACTACACCTAAGCGTATTAATAGAGACTATGCGTCGCGAAGGATTTGAGTTTGAAGTAGGTCGTCCAACGGTAGTTACCAAAATTGTCGAAGGCGTTGAGATGGAGCCAATTGAAGAAGTGACTGTTGAGGTTGATGATGCTCACGTTGGGGCAGTACAACAAGAATTTGGTCTTAGAAGGGCGGAACTTACAAAACAAGAACCACTTTCTGGTGGACAAACTCGTTTACTTTATAAGATGCCCACCAAATCGCTTATAGGTATGAGTAACATTCTACTAACTGCTACCCGGGGAACAGTGCAGGTTCACAGCTTGCATATTGGGTACGAGCCATTATCCCCAGCACTATCAAGGTTGCGTAATGGTGCCTTAGTTGCCTGGGAAAACGGTGTTACAACCGCCTACGCACTTCAAACAGCCGAACAAAGAGGTATCTGTTTTGTTGAGCCAGCTCAAAAAGTTTATGCTGGTCAAGTAGTTGGTGTAAATGGTCGTGGTGACGATTTAGAGATTAACGTAGCCAAAGAAAAACACCTAACTAATATGCGATCATCTAGTAGCGATGGAACTGTTCGGCTTACTCCTGCTACAATTCTAAGCCTAGAGCAATCATTAGATTTTATTGAAGACGATGAATTAGTCGAAGTGACGCCTAAATCTCTTCGTATAAGAAAGAAGCTTCTTAATCATAGCGAACGTAAAAGAAACGCTAAATAGCACTCTAAATTTATCCACAAAATAGTAAGTGTAAATGAACTGATATATACTATTAGTAATATACCCATGAACGATAAAATACTAACAAACTATTTTAAAGATAGAGCTGAGGCAGGGGCTATAATTGCCGCTAAACTTGCCAAATACAGATACGAAGATACTATTGTACTATCTTTATCTGAAGGTGGCGTTTTAGTTGGTGCCGAAATTGCAAAAAACCTCCATTCACTAATTGCCCTATTACTTGTAAAAGATATTTACCTTCCAGATGGGCGAACTGTAATTGGGTCTGTTAATGAGGTTGGCGGATTTGTATACAACAATGCTTTCTCTGCTGGTGAAATTGAAGAGTTTGATGGTGAATATCGTAACTATATAGATCAAGCTAGAATGCAGGCTATACATGAACTGCATGTGGCTTTGGGGCAGGGCGGTGAAATTTCCACTGATTATTTTAGAAATCGTAACGTTATTGTAGTCACTGATGGTGCGCTTAATGGCTCCGCTTTCGATATGGCTTACGACTATTTAAAAAAGATAGCAATAAAAAAACTAGTAATAGTTACACCAATTGCATCTGTAGGTGCCGTAGATAGGATGCATATATTGGCAGACGAGCTAGTATGCTTAAGCGTGGTTGAAGCGGTATATTCACTCGACCATTACTACGATATAAATGATATGCCAAGTCGTCAGGAAATATTAGATATTCTAAACGAAATTATTATAAAGTGGAATCAACAAAAAACTTTGTAGATTTTTTATTTCTTAATTTTTGTCGACTTTTTCTTTTTCGCTATTTTTTTCATAGCTGGTTTTATGGTTTGCATTAAATTGAAAAATTGATCTCTATTTACATCCGCAAAATCTGCAAGTGGTTTACTCTCAAAATCAAATTTCATACTTGCCAACCTTAAGACAAAAGTTAAAAGAATAGCAATAACTGCAGATATTTGGGCTGGAATCTTTAGCTGAGCCCCTAGTACAAGAAAAGTACATATACCAATTAATGCAGCTAAAGCATAATATTGCCCTGGGAAAAAAATCACAGGCTCTTTTTTTATAAGGACATCACGTAGTATACCGCCACCTATAGCACTACTAAAGCCAACAATAATCGCAGCCATTACACCTAAGCCTACATTTAAAGTCATTTGTGCACCAATAACTCCGTATATGCCTAAGCCCAAAGCATCAGCAACAAAAAACAATCCATTAAATTTTTTTACTACATGATAAGCGAAACTTCCTATAATAATTGCATAAATAACTGCTAGTATAAATTGCGGACTTTGGATAAATAGAACAGGACCTTGTTGCAAGAAAATTCCATCTCTAATTAAACCACCGCCTGCACCAGCAATTAACGCCATTATTCCAACACCTATCAGATCATAGCCTCTTTTGGTAGCCAATATAACTCCAGTAAGGGCAAATAAAAATGTAGCCGCAAGGTTATAAATAAGTGGAAATTCAAATTGACCAACCAATTTGCTAGTCTCGCTGAATATACTTAAACCACTCATAGAATCCATTTATATAATTGTATAAGCATTACCAGTAATAAAGCAAACAATAAAGAAATTTTTGTATATAAAATAGCTACTGTATAATAACTTGGTGCATAGGGGAGTAGCTCAGTTGGTAGAGTGAGAAATGCCAGTGGCATTTTGCAAGGCCGGAAACCTTGCGCGCGAATGCGCCAAAGCTGAGGAGGGGTCGACCACAATTTCAAAGAAATTGACGGGTGACCTGGTCTCCAAGGCAGACCACTGCTACATGGCTTGTTAAATAGTTCTTTTCATTTACAATACTTATTTATAGGGGAGTAGCTCAGTTGGTAGAGCACTGGTCTCCAAAACCAGGTGTCGCAGGTTCAAGTCCTGTCTCCCCTGCCAAAATCATTGAATATTTATGCAAATGAAAGAGCTACACCAAACTGCTTACGGTAAAAAGAAAAAATGGTATCAATTTACTAGGTTTGAAATAATATTAATATTGGTAGCATTATTTGCTGTAATCATCGCTGTTATTGTATTCAAACAGTCAATATATGAATTGTTAAACAAACCAAATAATCAAACGCCGGGTATGGGAATGAACTGCGGCTCTGATAAGGGTGGGTATATTTGTGAACCTGCTTATAATGAGCCATCAGAACAAACTTATGATGGATTTGATACTACAATAAAAGATGAAGATCCTGAAAGCATATGTTTAAAATATATGAGCAAGGAAGAATGTGATAAGGAAAATAGTTACCTGCCATAAATTCTGTATTTACTATTCCGTGCGCATGGAGTGCTAAAATTATCCTATGGGTAAAAAAGTGATTACAATTGATATTTTAGTCGAAAATGAAATGTTTAATTTTTCTTCTCCAAATGATGCAGAATTTTTACAAAGATTTTTTAAAACTGGGCCAGGACAATATGGTGAAGGTGATAAATTTTTAGGAGTGCGTAACCCGCAAATACGAAGTGTAGCTAAAAAGTATTATAACGAAATAGCTAATAGCGAAGTACAAATATTGTTAAATAGTAAGTGGCACGAAGTACGTTTGTGCGCGCTAGTAATAATGACGCTTATTATGCCAAAAGCGGACATTTCACGCCAAACAGAAATATATAACATTTACCTACGCAATATTACAAAAAATATTAATAACTGGGATTTGGTTGATATTTCTGCGCCACATATAGTGGGATATTATTTGTGTAATAAAAGCGATAGAAAAATACTATATGAGCTGGCTAATGGTTCGTTATGGCAAAAAAGGGTTGCTATATTAACTACTTTTGCATTTATTAGAAAGGGTGATTATTACGATGCAATTGAATTATCAGAAATATTGATGTACGAAAAACATGATTTACTACATAAAGCAGTAGGTTGGATGCTTAGGGAAATAGGTAAAAGGGATGAAGCCGTATTAATACATTTGCTTAATGAATATGCTCCAACCATGCCACGTACAACATTGCGATATGCAATAGAAAAATTTTCACCAAATATACGTAAAGATTATTTAAATCTTAAAAAATAGTAGTCAAGAATCCATTGAATAAATTCACTTACTGCTCCATATATTGTATAGTACCTACAACCTACAATAGGAGTTACTGTGAGTTTTTCAATCACATACACCACCTTGAATAGTGGTAAGGTAGTAGTTGATATTGTATTACCAGAAAATGAGGATTTGGATCCTGATTACTACAATCCGGAAGATCTAGAGCCCCTTCCGGCAAGAGTGCAGGGTGTACTTGAAAAAAACCGGGTATTAAAAGATATTCGTACTTCTGGTAACAGGATTAGTGCTATGGGTAATGGGGAAGTGGGTGCCGAAAAGCTACACATTCCCGTCTTAAACAGCTGTAGCATATATATTTCCGATATTCCAAAAGTGGAATATCGGTATGGTGCATCAGCCCCAAAGTATTAACCCATTGTCGGCCATAAGGCCCGCAGAGATCAGCCCGCCTGCGTAGCAAACCGCTCGCATGCAGGTAGCTTTCCTTGCGGGCTTTTCTCTATTTATTTTTGAAATTATTACTAATAAGTTTTGACCCTATCAAAGGAAGTGGAATGAAAAGTAAGAATGCATAGGAACCTATAATTGCTGAAGCAAATACTACTATGATTGCAATACCTACGAAAATATAATTCAATTTAGTAACACTTAAAATATGCATCTTTGAAAGTTCGTTTGTATTATAAAATTCTTCTTTACTGGTAGCGTATTGCCATTCAACTGCACTGGCAAGAGAAAGAAGTAAGAAATTTATTGGAAAAAGTATTTTAGCTAATAACAAATCAGGGTAGGCACCAGAAAGGCTAGTCGTAAAAGGTATTAGCACAACTGTTAGCAAACGTAAGTTATTAAGCATCATTAAAGTACGGTTAGCGTATTTAATCGAATCAAATTGCCTAGCATGTACCGCCCACATACTTCCAAGGAGCAAAAAACTTATTATAAAACTAATAAATGTAGTACTAAAATCATTGCTAAATATATGAATTAACTGCTGGTTGCTTAAAATCTGGCCAAACTTAGTTACGTCTAAGTCCAAAATTAGCAAGGTCATGGCAATGGCAAAAACCCCGTCAGTTAATGCTTCCATGCGCCTTGTAGAATACAAATTATTTTTTAGTTTTTTACCAGTTATTTTACTAATATTGTGCATAGAATTATTATATACTCCAAATCAAATATTATTGGTAACATTTATTAACGAAATATTCTGCAATATCCTTAAGTGTTGATATTCGTGATGATCCAGTTATACATAATTATTCCAGACGCTACGCCGACGTTTACTGATCTTGTTGAACCAAACTGTTCAATAGCCACAATCTTGCTACAAATTGCCTGCATTTCAGGTGACAGTCCAGGGCCTTCTTGGCCGAAAACTAAAACGCAGTTTTTTGCCAATTTAGTTTTTCCTAAATT
>CAYZCZ010000001.1:25708-108418 GCA_964477125.1 uncultured Candidatus Saccharibacteria bacterium
TTGGGTAAACCTTTGTATTCGTCTACCAAGTTTCTGGAATCATTTTCCGGTGATATATCGTTATACACTTGTAAACGCGTCCTCTCCGAAGTGTTTTTCTAGCCTGGCTTTAATAGATCCTTTATGCCTACCCAGTAACTTGCTTAATTTAGGTATGGTCATGCCGTCTGAAAATTCTTTAACTAGTTTTTTATCATCTTCATCTTTCCAAGGAGTATAGGCATTCGGGTACTGCGTGCGCATTTTTGCTAACTTTTCACTCCAAGTACCCGTTTTATTAGCTACAATAATTTCTTTCGGTCTTGTTAGTTCATCTTTTACATATTGTTTAATGACTTTTTGGTTATTCTTAAGTGCAATATCGCTGTTTTTCCTAAGTGTTACATCTAATTCCTTGGCAATTGGACTCACTTGTAATGCCATACCGTTCAAGCCGTCTAAAACCAAATAATCCATATTTTTAACTCGACTTAATGCTACATAGCCCATACCCTCTACAAATGCTTTGCTTAGGTCAATCTGAGCTGAATCTAGGGTCATTCCTTGGCTTTTATGTACTGTAATGGCCCAAGCAAGCCTAAGTGGTATTTGAACGCATGACGCCCGCCTTTGATCGCCATCTACTAATTCCCAAGTCTCTGGTTTTATAGTAATTAGTTTGCCATTATTCAGTTTTACTACTGGGTAATCAGTATCTAGCTCAAAATTTACTACTACACCCAATGAACCATTCACATATTTTTTATCAGGACTGTTTTTAATACACATTACTTGAGCACCAATTTTAAGTTGTAATACTTCTGGAGCTAAGCAAGACCGCAATAATTGTTCGATATACTTTTTACGCCCACTCACAGTCATTGTATACTCGGCTGAGTCAGCCTCTAAAATATCAAGTTGTTTTTTATTAATTACATCAACGTCTGCGTTAGTAGTTAAAAGTTTAGTCGTTGTAATTATAGGTTCCAAATTTGCATTTTGTCGGTTTTTTAGTGAGGCTATTTGCCTTCCAGTTAATACACCTGCTCGAATTCCATTTAGAATATCTGTGTATTGTTCATCGTCTTTTTGACGGTGCTGTTCGGACAAATAACAAATAGTAAATATATCTTCTTGCCATATATTCGATGAAGTAACAAAACCACCTTGCATTGAATCAGACCTATTAACAGGTGGTAACTGAAAGAAATCACCACTTAAAATAACCTGTATTCCTCCAAATGGCTCATCGTTATCACGTATATTCCGGCAAGTTAGGTCTACCATATCAAGGCGGTAATCATGTAGCATACTAACTTCGTCAATTACTAAAATATCAGCTTTATTAATTAAATCTTTTCGTTGTTTACTCATTTTTGAATAATGATTCTTAGGAAGTTCATCATGAATCCCAATACCAGACCAAGCATGGATTGTCGTACCATTTAAATGTGTTGCCGCTAATCCGGTCGTAGCCGTAACCGCAACATTTTTGCCATTCGCTCGAGCACGTCTAATAAAAGAATTAAGTGCATATGTTTTACCAGCCCCAGCCGCGCCAGTTAATAGCACTGACTGGCCACTGTGCATTATTGCCAAAGCCTCTTTTTGTGTCATTGTTAATATTATAGGGCAAAATTATTGTTTGGTTATATTCCATGCTAAGCAATAAGATGTTATAATTTCCAAGATGAAAAAACTTTATTTAAGACAACCAGTTCTGATTTATCTTTTTGGTATGCCAGGCTCTGGGAAAAGTTTTTTAAGTAGACAACTAGCCGAAGAGTATAACTTAGCCCATGTAAGTAGTGACCATTTACGGGATACACTTTTTGATAATCCACGATACGATAAAGCAGAAAATCAAATCGTAACCAACTTAATGGATCTAATGACGGACCAATTTCTAAATGCTGGTATAGGCGTAATATATGATATATCTGCTAACAGACTGGCCCAACGTAGGGCAATGAGAGATTATGCGCGTAAGCATAAAGTTAAAGACTTAATGATTTGGTTACAAATAGATCCTGAAACAGCCTGGTCGCGAAGCACAAACCGCGACAAACGCAAGATGGATGACAAATACAATGAGCCTATAAACGAACAACAATTCAAGCAAAGCGTACAGCAAATGCAGGCACCAATTAACGAAGACAATCTAGTTATCAGTGGCAAGCATTTATTCACAAGCCAAAAAGCAGCAATTCAAAAACGATTTATGAGCATGGGTTTAATTACGCCAGAAGATTTAGGCCAAAAAATAGGTAAGCCTGAACTTGTTAACCTAGTTTCTAAGGCTCAAATATCTGGTGGTCGTGTAAATCTCTCTCGCCGAAATATAATTATTCGTTAGTAGTTAAATACATGGCAAAGAAAATATTTAGCCTAGAAAATATTGGTGAATTTGCTATATATAAGCGAAAAGGTACAAAAAAAGTTAGTATAAAGATACTAGGCAACAAAATTAAAGTTAGCCAACCACCATGGTTACCATATGCGACAGGTGTCGCGTTTGTTAAACAGAATTCTGCGTGGATAAACCAACAACAACAGGGCTTTACAAGTGAAGTTATAACAAATGGTCAATCGATAGGAAAAAACCATACAATAAATTATGTTATTGATAATAAAATAAGGACCTTGGTAAAAAATAATCAAAT
Source organism: uncultured Candidatus Saccharibacteria bacterium (assembly GCA_964477125.1). Lineage (GTDB taxonomy): Bacteria > Patescibacteriota > Saccharimonadia > Saccharimonadales > CAIOMD01 > DALYDK01. The sequence continues at coordinate 28,351 of CAYZCZ010000001.1, forward strand.
AGATATTCACTACACATATAATATATCTCCTAGTTCTGAGCAAATTCAGACAAAAACCAAGCAAGCCATTAAACGAGCTTTAATAATTGAAGCCAAGCAATATATCCCGTCTAGGTTAGAACTTATTTCTGACAATTTCGACTACGAGTACAAGGGACTTGTAATTAAGCCACTAAAAACTCGCTGGGGAAGCTGTAGTTCGGCTGGAATTATAACTATTAATTGCTACTTAATGATGATGCCTTGGGAAATAATAGATTACGTACTTTTACACGAACTAACACATACCAAATTTTTACATCACGGAAAAGATTTTTGGGATGCAATGGATTTGTATATGCCAGATAACAAGGCGCGAAGAAAATTATTAAAACAACTACAAGCAAGTGTAACTAAAATACAAGGATAATTTATAAATTTTTTACAAATACCAAAAATGTATAATATTCCTATATAATAATGCTAATGGCAAAAAATACAAATGAACCTACTCCATCAGAGCATATTGCTGAATTAGAAAGGGAAAGACTCGTATCTTTAATTAATAGTATGGGAGATGCTGTTGTTGCTGTAGATGAAAAACTAAATGTAGTTATATATAATGGTGCTACCTTAAATATTCTAGATATGAACTCATCGCTAGTTAATCAACGAATTGATGATTTATTAAAACTTACCGACAAAAATAACCAAGTAATTGATTTAGTAGAAATTTTTAAAGGGCTTAAGACACAATTCACCAACAGGGATTATTTAATTTGTTATCCATCGGGTGATGCCATTAATGTATACCTAAGCATTGCTCCTGTTCATTTGGGTTACGGTTCTGAGGGTGCTCGTGGTTTTGTTATTTTGATGAGAGATATAACTCGTGAAAAAAGTTTAGAAGAGGAAAGAGATGAGTTTATTAGTGTAGTAAGTCATGAACTCCGAACGCCAATAGCCATTGCTGAAGGTAATATTTCGAACGCTTTATATATTGTTGACAAAGCAAAAGATATTGACCCTGGGGTTCACCATGCATTAGATGCTTCGCATGACCAAGTTATATTTTTATCGGGCATGATTAATGATTTAGCTACCTTATCAAGAGCCGAAAGAGGAAAGCTTGAAGTTGAAGTTGAAACAATCAATGTTCATGATCTATTAGATGAATTACATACTAGCTATTTGCCCCAAGCAGAAGCCAAGGAACTTAAGCTTTTTAGTTACCCGGAACCAAATTTAGAATTGTTACAATCAGCCAAGCTATACGTAAAAGAAATTCTCCAAAATTTTATTACTAACGCAATTAAATACACTGAAAATGGGTCTGTGACTTTAAGCGCAGTAAACAAAACGGGTGGGGTGATGTTTGAAGTTTCAGATACGGGTATAGGGATAAGTAAGGCAGATAAAGAAAAAGTATTTGATAAGTTTTATAGAAGCGAAGATTATAGGACAAGACAAAGTACGGGTACAGGTCTAGGTTTATATGTAACTATGAAACTCTCTCGTTTAATTCACGCCGAAATTAGCTTAGAGTCACAAATTAATAAAGGCTCAACCTTTAGTATCTTCGTTCCCAATTTAAATTAATCAATTTTAGGTAAGCTTGGGTATACGTACATTGCTTTTTCACTAACATTGCGTTTTTTCCAAACAACTGAAGAATACTCGTATCTATACATTGAAATATTTAAAGCAATTATTTCTAATAATAGAATTAATGGAAAATTAAATGGAGCAATTAATCCAGAAATTGGATTTGTATAATAAGAAATAAGCACATGAGAATACAATAGAAAAATAGCTGTAATGAGCAACAGTGAAGTCACTAGATGAAAGGGATAAGTAACAAGTATGACAGGTAAGATAATAAACGGTAGCCATAATATTGCCAGCATTAATGTTCTTAAATACACAAGTTCTGGACGCCTGTGAACTTGTGGGTATCTAGTCCTAATTGCCGTATTCCATTGTTCAAAGAACTTCTTATGTGAAGATATTTTTAGAGTATCATTGGTTCTTACAAAAGCATACTTACCTACGTTGTTAAAAAGTTTAGCTAGATGTTCTTCAGGAATTATTGCTCTTTTATATGAGGAGAAACCTCCCTCTGCAAGCAAAGACTCCCTTTTAACCAACCATACGGTACTTAAGACTGGAGGGCGGGAGTTCTTAGCTCTTGGTACAGCCAGCTCCCACCAATATCGCATTGGTTGAATAAGTGCTGCTAAAATACCTTCTTTTGTTCTTTTGGGCATAATACTCATCATGTCTACCTGCTTAGCCATCATTATTTCAACCGTTTTACGAATACTGTCCTTATGTAACCTAACGTCGGTGCCTAAAAACATTACAATTTCTCCTGTGCTTTCATCTAATAAAGATTGATAAGCAAAGTTTTTAGCTAGCCATTTTTCTGGAATTTCTTTCCCTTGTATAAAACGAGCGCCATCATGTGCAAATTGTTTGATTATTCCTAATGTATCATCCTGAGATTCATCATCATAAATAATTATTTCTAGTTTTGGATAATCGTCTGCCAACACGGAGTCTAAACATGATTGTAAAGATGGCGTTTCATTACGTGCCGCAATTGCTACCGTAACAGTAGGAAGTTCACTATTTGGTATTATCGGTGCAAGCCTGGCCTTAGTCTTCAAGACATTTTTTGTAGTCGTAACAGCAATAACTATAGAAATAATCACAATAAATACAATAAATAATCCTGGTAGTAGTTTAATAGTTGTTATTTCCATACGGGATGACTCTGTTAATGCCAAAAATCCTACAATTAAAAACTGTATACTTCCTAAATGGGCAAAAGATCTACTTCCGATATTATATAGATATAAATCGTTAATTTTTGATGTTGTAAGACGGGATAAATTAATCAATCTATAAGGTGCAGAAAGCAAAAAAACCAGTGCAATTACATTTAACAAATGGTTGTATATAATAAGTATGGTAGAAATGATTACTAAAGTAATGGTTAGAAACGAGATTATTTTTTTATGCTTCCAGCAATAACCACTAATATAAATAATAAGCTCGAAAATAAAGCTTAGTAGAAGCATAGTCATACCAGCTAAAAAGATGTTACTCATATATGAATTACTTTATCATGTTAATGCTTGCGTCTTAATAAAAAACTAAATCACGGGTTATAATTGACATTCCAAAGGATTATCGTTACTATTGACTCAGTCACCTAAAACTCTATGTTTTAGGATTTTTTAATTTCAAGTGGAGAAAATATGGCCGAAACAGATCCCAAAAGCAAAAAAGCTGAAAATCGTAAACGCAAAGAGCCCGAAACTATTCGCCAAAAGGCTGATAAAGAAACTGAAAAAAGAATTAAACCTACTAAAAAAAGTCGTCTGAAAAGTAAGGTTAGTAAACCGTTATCAACACTACATAAGGCGGCAACAAAAGAATATCACCCTATAAAAGTACCAGAAAAAAAAGGTATTAGACACTTAAATAAAAAAGTTCGTATTATTCCAAAGTTTTTAAAAAATGCTTGGGCAGAGCTAAAGTTAGTAACTTGGCCTACAAAGAAAGAAGCAATGAAACTTACTTTTGCAGTAATTGCATTCTCAATAGTGTTTGCAGTTTTTGTTCAAGCCTTAGATTATATATTTAGTAAAGTTGTGAAGGAGATTATTTTACGATGAGCCAAAAGAGATACGACAGTAGTAAACAATGGTATGCCATACATACCTATAGTGGCTACGAAGAAAAAGTGGCAGAAAGTATTCGCCAACGTGCCGACACACTGGATATGGCTGATAAAATTTTTGCCGTATTAGTGCCTAAAGAAAAGCAAATTGAAATAAAAAACGGCAAAAGAAAAGTAGTAGAAAAGCGAATTTTCCAAGGTTACGTACTGGTTCAGATGAAACTAAGTGAAGATGCCTGGTATATAGTCCGTAATACACCAGGTGTAACTGGTTTTGTTGGTAGTGGCACAGAGCCAACTCCAGTTAGTAACGACGAAATGGATAAGATAAATAAGCGTATGGGCGTAGAACAACCTAAGCACAAAATTGACTTTAGGGTTGGCGAAGTTGTTGGCATTGTAGATGGACCATTTAAGGGCTTTGATGGAACTATTAACGAAATTGATACTCAAAAAGGTAAAATTAAAGTACTTGTAAACATGTTCGGCCGAGAAACTCCTGTCGAACTAGATAGTCTTCAAGTAAAAAAAGTTTAAATTTGCTATGGAAAATGAATCATTTCCTCAGGCTACAATTATTAGAGATCTACCGCCAAGTATTCAACCTAACCTTACCAGACAAGAAGTTAGAGCTAATTTAAATAATCTTTTAGAAAAAGCTGAAGCTCAATTAAGACTGCTAGGCGAATATTTAGACATTAATAATGCTGGTAACGATATAGACCCATTTGCTAATTGCACTCCGCATATTATAGACCAGCACGAAGAAGCTGTACAAACTGTGGAGTCATTAAAAATGGCATTGAAACAAATTACCTAAAATTACGAAGAATTAATATTTTTTGATTTATGTTATAATATTGCTGTTACGCACTTCTATATTAAGGGAAGGAGAGAAAGTAGGTTGGCTTCAAATTAACTGAAATCTCGTTAGGAAAGGACTAAATTTATGGCAAAAGCTGTAAAAGCAAATTTGAAAATGAAAATTAAAGGTGGCCAAGCATCTGCTGCGCCTCCAGTGGGGTCTAGTTTAGGCCAACATGGCGTGAACATGATGGATTTTATTAATCCATTTAACGACCAAACAAAAGATAAAATGGGCCAAATGGTTACCGTTCATATAACTATTTACGAAGATAGAACAATGGACTGGCGCGTAGTAGGAACCCCTACAGATGATCTTATCCGCCAAAAACTTGGCATTGATAAAGGCTCTGGACGCCCAAATAGCGAAAAAATCGCCAAGAAATTGAATGATACTCAGCTAACCGAAATAGCAGAAGCTAAAGCTAGTGATATGAACGCTGATGACGTAGAAGCAATTAAAAAAATGGTAGCCGGTACAGCGCGTAGTATGGGCGTAGAGGTAGAGGGCTAATCGATGGACACATATCCAATTTCTAAGCCCGAACTACCAGATGAACAGAGTGAATTTAATTTTCATTCTGAAGTTATAGTATTTGCAGAAGAGCTTGGTACAGATCCTCACGTAATGGCTGCACTCAGAACACAAAGCGCATTCTTTACTGAAATAGATAGGCTATTAGAAGCCAAAGATAAAGCGAGTGCTAATAGCGCAAGGAATCAATTAGATTTTTTTGCAGAGAATAACCCTGGTTTAATTGAACGGGCAAATGCAATAAGACAACAATTTGTTAATCATTTGTATAAACAAGGGTTTTTTAACTAATTAATTGTGGGAGGTACACTGTACCGTTAGAACCACGAAAGGGAAATAATATGGCCGAAGCCAAAAAACAATCAAAGAAAGAAGCCTTATTAGCTGAAGCTAAAAAGCTTAAATTAAGTGTAACTTCGAAAAATACTGTTGCACAAATTGAAGAAGCTTTAGCTGAATCAAAAGCAACCAAACAATCTACGGAAAAAATTGCAGAATTAGTAGAAACTGAAGCAATAGCCGAAGAAATAGTTAAGGTAGAGGCTGAATTAGATGCTGAAGAAACTAAAGATGAAGCTGTTGTTGCAAAAGCTGGCAAAAGAAGTACTAAATCATTAAAAGAAGCCGAAGAAAAAGCTGAAAAAGAGGCTCGAAAAGCAAGTGATGAACCTGAGGCTTCTAAACCTAAGCCACCAGTTAAAGTTCGATCTAGGTTAGAGCGTCAAGGCAAAAAGTTCCAACAGGCTTCAAAGCTTGTTGATAAAGGAAAAGAATATTCTATTGGACAAGCCATGGAAATAGCCACCCAAACTTCTACTACAAAATTCGATTCTAGCGTCGAGCTACATATTAGATTAGGTGTTGATCCTAGGCAAGCAGACCAAAATATTCGAACAACTTTAATTCTTCCCGCTGGAACCGGAAAGAATGTAAAAGTTGCAGTATTTGCAGATGACGAAGATGTAATAAAAGCTAAAAAAGCTGGTGCTGATATTGCTGGGAACGAAAGCTTTTTATTACAACTAGATAAAGGACTAATAGACTTCGATGTACTAGTAGCTACACCTGCTGTTATGCCAAAACTTGGTAAATATGCCCGTTCTTTAGGGCCAAAAGGATTAATGCCTTCTCCTAAGAGCGGAACAGTATCAGCCGACGTTGCTAAAGCTGTCCAAGAAGCAAAAGCTGGCAAAGTCGAATACAGAGTAGACACTACCGGAATTGTTCATTTAAGCATAGGCAAAGTTAGTTTTGGCCCAGATAAGTTAAAAGATAATGCCAAGGCTGTACTTGCCAGCATAAAGGCTGTTAAACCAGCTAGCCTTAAAGGTAGTTATGTGCTCAGCATTTATGCTACGACTACTATGGGCCCAAGTATAAAAGTTGCAACTAACGAAATATAAAAAATACAACAATAAAAAATATCACTCTTAATAGGGGTGATATTTTTTATGTTTAAAATATAGTATATTGCTAGTCAAATATATTTCCTTTACCATATAATTATGAAATACGCTTTACTATTAGGGTTAGTTTTAGGGGGTTTTTACATTGGGGCTACTCAGCTTGTATTAACAGAGTTAAATAATATTAAATATTATTACGAAAATGCTGATGTTATAGCCCAGAATATAGCTAACGATTCTGGGAAATAATCCGATCACTATGTTCTAATGGGTCTATACTAGGTGCTACAAAATATGGATATAAGGCCTTAGCATATTCTCCTGGACGCTCACCAGGATTGGCGTGACCGCCTCCATAGACAGTTAAACTAATTAGCTTACCATTCAAGTATTTATTCCAACTATTATAAGAATTCACATTATTAACGGTATCATCATTAACAACATTGTCTGGTTTTATATAGAATACCTTTGTTGTTTCCGGTATTAACTTTGTCATATTACCAGGGTTTGTTTTCCCTAAAAGCCCTAGTTGATCTACGAAAAGGAACGGCGAACTACCAGATAAAGCAATTCTTGCTGCATCTTGTAACTGTTGTAATGTACTTAATTTATCATTTCTATGAGGACCAACATTATTTATAGATTCATAGATCACTTTGGATATAGCACCCCCTTCATACGTTGGAGGAACAATTGTTGCCGCCAGTGGAGCTACTTCATTTTTTGCATCGTAGATAGAATATGGAGAACAATCGAAAATAATACTATTTGTCGGAATAGAATTATTTAACTCTTTTAAAATGTTAAGCATAATAGTGCCTCCCATACTATGGGCATAAAAACTAACACTTTTATAACCGCCCTGCGATTGGATTTCTGAAATCTCCTTTGCAAGTAATTCTATATCAACTCCATCATCGCTATATTGAGCATAGGCAACGTCTCCTGTGGGGCTTAGAGAGCTATTAAGCACTGATGCTATACCATATCCACTGTCTACTCCAAGACCGGGCAGTACTACCCATAGATTATCTTCTTGAATTTTGTTTGTTCTATCAGTAAGAATATTAATTTCGGTATTATCGTTGTTCCACAATAAATGGCCAGAGCATTTATCAGTATTCACAAAACAAACAAGTCCAATAGCTAAGGCAGTGATTAAGCGTTTTATTCGTGAAGACTGAGGTACTTCAGAATACTGTTCGTTAAAAATTTTTCTCTCTGTATTCATGTGTAAAAATTAGTTACTTATATTCTAGTATAAAAGTAAAAATTAGTTTAATATATACATTAAAGCGGTGGGTATATTAATCTATATTAAGTTAGGGGAGAGTTTTGGTAGAAGATTATAGAATTCCTAAAATTCATGAAGAATTTTTTGCACAAATTTCTGAAACTGAAGCACGTCCTGAGGCCCTTAATATGCTGGCCCAATATCTGTGTCAACTTTCAATAGATCAAGAAAGGGATCAATTAAGTTTAATTGAGTCAAACCCAGAGCGCAGAATTTTAAAAGATTACTCTGATGCCAGGGCTTTAAGTGATGCCTACCATAGAATTGGACATAGAATAGTATTAACATCTGGAAGCTTTGATTTGTTTCATATTGGGCATGCCAGATATCTAGATAAAGCTTCGAAGCATGGTGATGTATTGTTCGTTGGTGTTGATAGTGATGACAAAATCAAAAAACGAAAAGGACCATCTAGACCAGTAGTAGGTGAGTCTGAAAGAATGTCAACACTATGTCACGTCAAAGGAGTAGATTTTATAGTATTAAAAGAAACTGAAGAAGAAAAATGGGGACTAATTAAAACTATTAGGCCTGATGTACTGATTGCTACTGAAGGCACTTATACATCCGACGAAGTTAAAGCTCTAGAAGAAAGTTACGTTGGTGAAGTAAGAGTACTCACCCCTCAAGCTACTACATCTACTTCTGCCAGGATAAGGCTAACCAATATTATCAGCGCAGAAAAAGAACATCCTCGTAATGCATAGCGAATCTTTTATAGGGTACATTCCAGCAATAACATCTAATAGCCTTGATATGTTGGAAACCTATAATAAACCAGGTACTGGGGTATACATTATTAATCCTGAAGAATTCGCCATACGATCATTGAAAAAAGACTTTAGGGCTTTGCCTCCTCAAAAAATTACCGAATTACTATCCCCATCAATACCTGCTATAGAAATTATTCCAAAAATACTGATAAGTAAAGTGATCGATTTCTCAGATCAGCTTTATATGCCTGATGATGAAGTCACTGAATATTTAATTGAAAAATATACTATCCCGGGAAGTAAGCTTACCAAAGACCGAACATTTTATAGATGGCAAAAATATAATATTCCGCAAGAGCGTCAAATAGACAATGTAAAGATGGTAAATATAAGCGAATATCCTGAAATTATTAAGGCTATAGAAGCAGAAAAAAATAAATCATTAGACCCATGGAGGCAAGTAGCTTGCTTGCTAACTGATAAGAATATTAATATCGAATTATCAACCCATAATACATATAAGCCATTTGAATATAGTGGCGAAATTAGCGGTGACGTACGTTCAATTTATTCTAAAGGTATAAATATAGACGCTAATAATGCAATACATGCTGAAGCTTCCTTAATAGGAAGGGCGGCTAAACATGGGATAACTCTTGAAGGTAAGTGCCTTTTTGTTTCAACTTTTCCTTGTCCTACATGTGCTAAGTTAATTTCGGAAACTGGTATTAGTTCATTATATTTTAGCGAAGGGTATACCTTACTTGAAGGCCAAGATTGCCTCGAGGCAAGGGGGATAGAACTATTTAAACTAATTAACGACTAATCCTAAAATTAACAGGTTTCTCAAGAGTTTTGTCATTTGTTTCAATAATATGACTATGTAAATGAGCCACTGAGGCACCTGTATTTTTAATATCTCCAAATCTCATAGCTAGCCCACCGGATTTCATATTTTCAGAGTATTTTACATTTAGATCAATAAATTCACGCCGGCCGTTAACACTTAGTTCACTAACATGTTCAATGTGCCGCTTGGGTACAATTAGTAAATGGCTTTCTGAACCTTTATAGGGCTCATAGTTTCTGGTTACAAGCCAATTTTTAGTTTCTTCTAACAATTCATTGCTAGAATCTAGGAATCTACGTTCGCAGAATGGACAAATACCCGATTTTTCAATTTTTATTAATTTATCAGCATACTCAAGTCTTTTAGTAACTTTCGTTGGATCGACGATAGGTCTAGTTCTTCTATATTCCACAAAAGAAAAAGGATATTGGTTATTATCGTCCGAACATCTATTTTCTCTATTAACTTCAGACCAGTCGGCGTTAGTCGGTTTTTGAAAATATGCATCAGCGTCGTCAATATCTATATCAATCTCGGTAGCTAAAATTGTTCTAGCCATAGGATAGTAATCTTTGTATACTTTCGCTCCACCAATAATGTATAATTCTCTTTCATCTTCTGTATATTCATCTAAAACTTCGGGTATGGAATGAAATATCTTAACGTCGGATATTTCCAAAGATGTGTTTCTAGTTAGCACAACGTTTTCTCTATTAGGTAATGGTTGCCCTAATGCTTCATGTATTGAGTCATAAGTGCTCCGACCCATAATAACAACTGAACCGGTTGTTAATTTGGCAAATCTTGCAAGATCAGCCTTCATCCTTGGCCATGGCATTGAATTATCTCGACCAATTTCACCATTATTGCCATAGGCAACAATCATTTTAGGTAATGATGTAAAATCTTTTCCGTTATACATATTAATTATTTGGAGTGTCAATTTTCATAGCCGGGTGGGGGTAATAGTCTTCTATCTTTATATCCCCTTTTCTCCATGAGAAAGTATCATTCAGGGCCATAGAAACAAGCGCCCTTGGAAATGGCTTTGTTTCACGACTTATTAATTCTTCAACATCTTCTATTTGACGTTCGTAAATATGAGCATCCGATAATGTATGTATATATTCAGCAGGTCGGTACCCTGTTTCTTTAGCAACAACCAATAATAAACCAGCATATTGAGCAATATTGCTAACCAACCCAATAGGCGTGTCAGCACTCCTCTGTGTGTGGTGAAGGTATAATTCATTTTCCATTACTCTAAAATGCAACATAGAACCATGACATGGAACCCAAACCGTTTTTTGTTCGTATCCTTCGGCTCTAAAATTTGTATGAGGAACAATTGTTGTTGCTATGTGTGTTCTCAAATGAGGCTTTTCTTTAATTTGAGATATTACAGCCTTAATTTGATTAAATGTAACGCCTGTTTCTCCCGTAGGAAAATCATGGTATGCGACACCATAAGAGCCATCACCAAGATCTCCCTCAGCCAAACCTCTTTTGTCAGTTTTTTCTTGAGTAATAAAACTTTTCCAAAAACCACAACCAAATTTATCAAGTTCTTCTAATGTCCTTGCTCCGTTTAAGAAAGCCGAAAGTTCTGCGAATGCTGGTTGGGCGGTTTTGCTTAAATCACGTTCGGTCATAAGCGGAAAACCATTCCTTAAGTCATACCTTAATTGATGACCCATAATGGTGAGGGCTGAGTCTTCTAGTTGAGTACCAATTTTTTTTCCATTGGTAAGGATTCTATCAAGCAACTCTTTGTATTGTTCATCAGGAATTCTACTGTCTTTATACCCCACAACATCAATATATTCAGGTTCTTCAACAACAATGGAACTTAATAACTCGCTCATATGACCTCCAAGCTCAATGACTATAATACATATTAACTGGTTTTATAGCTTTACAAAACCATATAATTTACAACATTACGCTATCATTACATAAATAAATTAAATAACAAGTAATACATATTATACTAATATTTATTTCAAATATGTGTTTAAATATGAATAATGAAATTTGTAAAGAGTTCCCAATCTATAATAATAGAATATGCCTCTGAAGCTTGATATGGGGAAATTAATCTCAATAGTATCCAATAGCCATAAGCAATCAGAAAAAGTTGCTTTAGAGGTTCAAAGAATACTTAAAAATAATCACAGCAAAGTGGCACTAGTACGACTATCAATTGGTAAAGCGCCTGATTTTACTAAATCACCATATATATCAAGCCTGTATGATATGAACGTTCGCTATGATCACTTGATAACTATTGAAAAGAAGCTCAAGGATAATGAATTTGTAATAGTACTTGGGTATATCGCTGATACTGCCGTTCGGGATATTGAAAAGTTAAATAGTCCCCATGATATTCAAGCTTACTACAGCTGGCTAAATAATCTTGAGGCAAATACCTACTCAATTATCCCAGCTGATGCGACATATCTCGTTTCTGATTACCCCCAAGATACGTTGCACGAACTTGCAAAATTGGAAAAAAATAAGTACTTTTTAGTTCAATCTAAAAATTCTGCTAGTAAAATTGTAAAACATATAAATAACTTAAAAAATACTAATAATAAATTAGCTACGCATACTCTTTTTGACGTAATCTGCCTAATATCTACTGGATCTAATGTAGAGTATAAATTCATAGAAAGCGAAGTTAAAGACCTTGGCCTACAAGAGCTATTATCAGCAAATAAACTGATAAGTAAAAAACTAAAAAGGAAGAATAGCTATATTGAAACTATTACAAAACCCTTGGGTAGTCCTGTGAATATAATAAATAGCTCCAAAGTTTTTACTCAACACACAAAAGGAATGACTACTATATTCGAAACTTTGATAAACAAGTATCAAACATATAGCGAAGATAACTTTCAGATCAGCTCAAATCCAAAAAATGAAATTGAACTCAGTCAGTTTATTGCTGAAAACTATGGAATGATGAACAACGACATTTTAAAATATACTGAACGAATGCGAATCATTGAAAACTGGGCAATGCAACCTAATAAAATTATTTTACAAAATTATTTTAGTGTCGAGATAAAAACAGTATTAAGTTTCTATGATTTACTATTGATGAATAAGCTGTTTAACCCAATTATGATTTGGCGACCAATTTCACCAGTAAATGGCTATGTAGACTGTTCCGCTCCTGACTCTATAGAATCTATAGCTCAAGAGGTTTTCGATACAGCTACTGTTTTAAGTGCTACGGCTACCAAAAGTCCAGAACAATACTTGTTATTAGGGCATAAGGTATCTGTAAATATTATGCTTAAATGGAAAGATATTGATACGCTGTACGAGAGTTCTGGTATTAATGGTAGTGAACTATTTGAATCATTAAGAACTAGTATTCGTAATTACTTTGAGGAAAAATTTCCTATTTACACAACAACTATTACAAATTTAAAGTAAGCCCCGTGGGGCTCTAACGCATTAGCTAAATAGTTGGATCGCAACTATTATTGAATAATATTCTCTGGGTGTGAAAATATTAAACCGCATAAAGGTTAGAGCCCTCACGGGGCAGGTCAGGTTGCCAGGATTACTCTTGAAGTATTCGAATGTTCGTCGTACACCTCAATTGCTCCGGCATTCCTGATAACTTGGGGGATCCTGTTACGGCTAACCCCAAGTCTACGGGCAAGGTTCTCTCGTAATTTTCCGAAGTTTTTGCCCGACACCCAAGTGCCACAACTATTAGCTTCGATTAATTTCGATAGTTCTTTCACCGCTGGTTTTGACATAGTATTCCTTAGCCTAATGCCAACCACTTCAATGTACTTACTATTTACGGGATCAACCATAAATAGATTTGTAAATTGAAAATCCGGATTCCTGTTTGCTGGAATCCGGATTAATTTTTCTAAACTAAATGGTATATTCCAGCTAAATCAGTCCACCACAATAATGAGCAAGTTATTGCTCTTTATTAGTAAATTGTTAGCTTTAGGAAAACCCATATATATGTTTATATATTATCGAAATACTTATGTCAAATTTATTTGATTAATCGTCGGCTCGTCTACTTAACATTCGACTACTGGCTACATATGTTCTTCTAGAACCATCAGACAAGGTCATTTCTGCCTTCGTTTGCTTATAATCATAATAGGCAGATTTATCTGCCTTCATGGCCTTTTCAGCTTTTTGTCTTGTTTCGACAAAACTTGAATTGTCTTCAAGCCAAGAACAACCTATAGATGCTGATATGCTTCCGTTACTTTCGTCCATTATTAGCTTTTTAATTCTATCAGTAATAGCAAGTTCGGCTCCTTCTGATGCATAATTTTTAGTCTTAGCTACTATTATAAATTCATCACCACCCTTATTCATCCTGACAAGGTAGTCTTCGTCTCTTACGGTTTTTTCTAATGCTCTTGCTAGGCTGATAAGAGCTTGATCTCCTGCATCATAGCCATTGGTTTCGTTAATTTGTTTTAGACCGTTCATATCTATAAGTAATACTAAATTCCTTGTAGATAAAAGTTGTTGCTGACGATTAAGTGATTGGAAATAAGCTAACGATTCATCAAGCTTTTCGACTACTACATCATTTAAAAACTCTTCAGAAAAAAGACCGGTTTTTTTATCTCTGTAAAGCCTTTCTTTAAGCCTTTGTTGTTCCGCTAGCAAAGCACTTATAACAAGCCTTGCATCATCAAGACTATCTACTTCTACTTCATAATTACTAAATTCTTCGTTCATATGTAACACCTATCACCTATATTTTTAATTGCCAGCTAACTACATTACAATATTAGACAACAAATACTTGTTATCCTGTCTGGCCACCCATCATCCACTAATTTAATAGCGGGTTAGGGAATTAATATATATAATAAACTATTTAGTATACAAAAGCAAATTAACATGAGCATTTTCTTTATACTGCTACTGTTATTATGTTGTTAATATTTCAACAGATACACTATATTTGTTTAGTACAAAATGATATACAAAACAAGCTATCTGCCGCACTAGTGTTTAGCTTATTGCTAAAAGTTGCTATTTAAAGCAATATATATTAAACTAACATAGATTTACCAAAGACAGCGACTGGTGTATGCCTTAATATGTCGCCTAGGTTACAACTTAATTTTTGTAATATAAAAGTCTTTGGCCTGCCCAAGGACTTTTTGGTAAAAGATCATTTACAAACATAAAAGCAACCTAAGCTTTTATTAGGTCGAATTGTAAAAAATAACTTAAAAGGGGATTAACAATGGCATTAACGAAAGATGAAAAATCTGCTGTAGTCAACGAAGTATCCAGCTTACTTACTGAGTCTAAAATGACAGTTGTCGCTAACTATAAGGGCATAACTGTTAAATCAATTCAGGCTTTGCGTAAATCAGCTAAGGAAAATGGAACTACAGTAAAGGTTGTAAAAAACCGTCTTGTTAAGCAGGCTCTGAAGAACGTAGATACCTTAAAAGATGTCGAGATTTCTGAGCTAAAGGAACAGCTTCTATATGCTTTTAATAGCACAGATGAAGTAGCTCCTGCGAAAGCTTTAAACGACTTTGCAAAAAATGAACCAGCTCTAGAATTTGTCGGAGCAATAACCGCCGAAGGCAAATTTATTAGCAAAGAAGAAGTCAAAGCACTTGCAAGCTTACCAAGCAAAACCCAGCTTATTGCTGGTGTTATTAGCACTTTGCAATCACCACTTAGAGGCACGATTAGCGCCTTGAGCGGCAATTTGCACGGATACCTACAGGCAATTGAAGCCTCTAAATCATAAATAAATTGAATAAGTCATAAGGAGAATTAAATGGCAGATCTAAAGAAATTAGCTGAACAGCTAGTAAACCTAACTGTCCTAGAAGTAAACGAACTAGGCACAATACTAAAAGACGAATATAACATTGAGCCAGCAGCTGCTGCTGTTGCTGTCGCTGCCGCACCTGCTGAAGGTGGAGCCGCTGCTGCAGATGAGAAGAGCGAATTTGATGTAATTCTTAAAGATGCTGGTGCTCAAAAAGTAGCCGCCATCAAAGCAGTTAAAGAAATAACAGGCCTAGGTCTAGGTGAAGCTAAAGCTATTGTAGATGGCGCACCAAAGCCAGTTCTAGAAAAAGCTAACAAAGAAGATGCAGAGGCTGCCAAGAAAACTCTTGAAGCCGCCGGTGCTACTGTTGAACTAGCCTAGTAAGTTAGTCAAAAATATATAACCACGCTATTAAATTAGCGTGGTTTTTGATAATTAAGAAACACCTTATATTTATAATAAATACTAACAGGGTAAAATAGTGTATTGACTTATCCACAACATATAAATAATATTACTAGACAATAGTGTTTGATTGTGATATTTTAAAGACAATAATAGTAAGTGGAGATAACAAACACAAGATAAGGATAAGCTGCGATGTCCGATATACCCGAGAAACAAATCAAGAGGCTTAAAAGCCTAATAACAGAAGCCGAGACTAATTTGGCTGCTGCTAAAGAATTATTAGTTAGCTTAGTCGGTGAAGACCCAGCTGTAACTTCTACTGCTAGGGAGAGTGTGTCTGGTAAAGTGCTAGAAGGTGTTTTTGATGGTCAAAATATGGTCGGTAGCGATGGTAAAACCTACCCTGTACCTGCAAATTACGCCAGTAAGTCTAAGCTAGTGCAAGGCGATATACTTAAGCTAACAATTGGCGATGATGGTGCTTTCTTATACAAGCAAATCGGTCCAATACCTCGCAAGCAACTTGTCGGGGTGCTAATTCAAAAAGAAGGTCACTATTACGTTGATGTTAGTACTCGAACTTACCGCGTATTATTGGCTAGTGTAACCTACTTTAAAGCGAAACCAGGCGACCAAATAAGCATTAACGTACCAGAAGATGACATTGATGCTGAATGGGCTGCAATCGAAGCTGCACTGTAGTTATTGAGTAAGATTGTAAATTAACCGTCCCAAGGGACGGTTTTTTGTAGTAACTACAACAGACATTTACTTGCAATAGGTTTATAATTGGAAATAGAAAAATAAAAGACAAATGTTAAATAGGGGTAGTAAATGTCACAGGCTCTATACAGAAAGTATCGTTCAAGGTCGCTTAATGAAATAGTTGGTCAAAAACCAATAGTAACTGCATTGACTAATGCGCTACAGTCAAATGAAATTAGCCACGCATACTTGTTCACAGGGCCTAGGGGTGTAGGTAAAACATCAATAGCACGTATTTTAGCCTTTGAAATAAACGATTTACCCTATAGCGATAATTTGCCTATAGACATCATAGAAATAGATGCAGCTTCTAATAGAAGAATCGACGAAATTCGAAATTTGCGTGAAAAAGTCATGATTGCTCCTGTTAGTGCAAAGTATAAAGTTTATATAATAGATGAAGTTCACATGCTTACCAAAGAAGCATTTAATGCCCTATTAAAGACTCTTGAAGAACCGCCTCAGCATGTTGTTTTTATACTGGCTACTACTGAATCGCATAAACTGCCCGATACAATTATTTCTCGAACACAACAATACAATTTTAAGTTAGCCGAACCCAGCGAAGTAGTAGATCATCTAACGAAAATATCTAAAAAAGAAAATATAATCATTGAACAAGATGCTCTAAAAACTTTAGCAATACATAGTGGCGGTAGTTTAAGAGATGCCTTAAGTTTATTGGACCAAGTAAGGCATAGTGGCGGTAAAGAGATTACGAATAAACAAATAGAGCAAGTTCTCGGCCTCCCACCAGAATCAGTTATAGATGGTATTTTGGAATGTATTTCGGATAACAATGCATCAAAACTAATCAATATTTTAAAAGATGCCAGTGATAACGGTGTATCTGCAAGCTTAATAGCTGATTCTTTAATAAATAAGCTTCGGGGATTACTAGTTTATGGTGATGCGCACCTTTCTAGAAAAGTAGTTATAGAACTACTTCGGAATTTAGTAAATATCGACCAAAGCCCTAGGCCAAGTGTCCAGCTTGAAATTGAAACTTTACAGGCATTATTCGATAATCATCCGGATACTATAGCTAAGAGTACACAAACCGTAAGCCCAGCGTTAACTGTATCAGCACCTGCTAGTAAGGTTAAGCAAATAATTTCTGAAGCCAAACATATAGTAGAGCAAGATGCTCCTGTTGCTAAACGAAAATCGCAAGATAAACCCGATATCAAAAAATTAGAAACTGAAACTCCTAAGCCCACACGCGAGAAAACAAGCATGAGTGTTCAGCAGTGGCAAATTGTGTTAGAAGAGCTTCGGCAAACTCACAATACCCTTTACAGTGTTTTACGTATGGCTAGCCTTAAGGAAGAAAAACTCAGCAAACATATAATAGAACTTGAGTTTGGCTTTCCTTTCCACCAAAAAAGAATGTCAGACCAGAAAAACCAACAGCCTGTACATGAGGTTATGGAAAAATTAGGCTTAGCAGGCTATACAATTGTATGCAACTTAGGCGATAAAGGTTCTAGGCGCGTACCAGCTTTGGTGAATGCATCACCATCAATAGTTAATGAAACACAGCCAAATAGCGATAATATTATGCTAGATCAAGTAAAAAATATTTTTGGTGGCGCTGAAGTGTTAGAATAGTTATACCATGGCCAAAGCCAATACAAGCACTGCTAAACTACCACCACAAAACTTAGATGCTGAAAGCTCACTTTTAGGCTCTATTCTTATAGATAGCGACGCTATCGTAAGGGTTGCTGATATAGTAACAGTTAAGGACTTTTACGATGAGCGTCATGAACGTATCTATGAAGCTATTTCTAAGCTTTATAACAAACACAGCCCAATTGATATTTTAACTTTATCAAACCAACTAAAAGACGATGATTTTCTAGATATTGTTGGAGGAGCAAGTTATTTAACTGAACTAACTAACTACGTTCCTACTGCTGCACATGTTGAGCATTACGCTGAAATTGTTGCTCAAAAAGCCTTAAGGCGTCGACTCATTAATGCCAGCCAAGAAATGGTTGGCTTGGGTTATGACGAATCAAAAACTATTCAGTCATTAATAGAAGAAGCTGAAGCCCAACTATTCCAAGTTAGCCAGCAACATGTTAAACAAGATATCGCATCAATTGAAGATATATTAGCTGAAAGCTTTGAAAGGTTAGATGACCTGCATAAAGACAAGGGCAAAATTAGAGGTGTGCCGACAGGCTTTAAAGACCTTGATAACATTTTAGCTGGTTTACAAAGGAGTGACCTTATAATTATTGCAGCAAGGCCTAGCATGGGTAAAACTGCTCTTAGCCTTAACTTAGCCCATAATATTGCCACTAAATCTGACCAGCCGGTATTGGTGTTTAGTTTAGAAATGAGTAAAGAACAGTTAGTAGACCGTATGCTGTCTATGGAATCTGGCGTAGACGCTTGGAACATTAGAACTGGCAACCTAAGTGATAAAGATTTTGAAAAAATTGGGCATGCAATGGGGACTTTAAGTGAAGCCCCAATATTTATTGATGATAGCCCTGGGATTACTGTCAGCGACCTACGAACGAAAGCCAGGCGCGAACAACATAAAAGACAACTAGGCTTAATATTAGTTGACTACCTACAACTTATGAGTGGTGGTTCGCGTTTTAGTAGCGATGGCAATAGGGTCCAAGAAATTTCTGAAATTAGTCGTGGTCTAAAATCTATAGCCAGGGAACTAAATGTACCGGTAATTGCCCTAAGTCAGCTAAGTCGTTCAGTAGAATCACGTAGTCCGCAAATACCTCAGCTTGCTGATTTACGTGAATCTGGATCTATAGAGCAAGATGCCGACGTTGTAGCATTTATTTATCGTGAAGACTATTACAACCCAGAAACAGATCGGAAAAATATTACAGATATTCTAATTAAAAAGCATCGTAATGGTCCAACCGGTAATGTAGAACTTTATTTTGATAGGGAACGTCAAAAATTTAAAAGCCTTGATAAACGCCAATCTGGTGGGGGTATAAAAGATCCTTTTGACTCGTAGATATATACCGTTATACATCTATCGCCTGTGATATACTTATCGTAAAGAATATGAAAGTCTATTTTAAGAAATTTACTAGTTTCGTGGGAAGCAACTGGCAAAATTTGGTTGTTGGTTTTTTGGTTATTACTGTTAGTATTCTTACCTTAGCTATACAACCAACCGTTATACAGCACCACGCCAATATCTATGAAGCGTCAACAATTCAAAAATTAGTAGATCCAGATATGCCTTGGTATCGAGCTGTAAATGCACCTTATTTAATTGGCGCCCGTGTTGCTGGCCTAGCGACAGATAGTTCGCTAATGGCCGCAAGGTTAACTAGTACTCTATTGACTTTAGCGTCGATCGGACTTTTTTATCTACTAATTAGAATATGGTTTAATTCCAAAATGGCTATGGTTGGATCTCTGTTATTTCTAACGAGTAGCCTAGCCTTAAATACTGCGCATCAGGCTACTTTTGTTTCAATGTTAATGTTCTGCCCTTTACTTATCTTTGCCACTTTTACGTGGTTAATGAGAACAAAAACAAATCAATATATTAGTTTTCTAGCTTTTATATCTTCATTAGCCATTAGTGCTTATACACCATATATGCTTTGGTTTATTTTAATTGCTGTTACGGCCATAAGTGTATACGCCAGGAATAAACTAAAAAAACTTAAGATATGGCAACTCCTAAGCGGAGCTGCGCTTTACATACTAATACTTTTACCGCTATTCGTAAGCTTGTTGGGTGCTCCAGGACAACTGAAAGAATTACTTGGCATGCCTACATATGGGCTAGCCAATATTACAGAGTATTTAATAAATATAATACAAATAATTTCCAGTACTTTCTTCTACGCATCTACTATGCCAGTTACTTTCTTAGGAAACTTGCCGGTACTAGATGTATTTAGCGCTGCATGTGCAATATTAGGTATATACTATTTTATAAAAAGATTTAGGCATAGGCGGTCAATAATCATTTTTGCTGGTATAAGTTTTTCAATATTACTCTTAGCACTGTCAAATAATTTTCAACTTTTCTTTGCCTTGTTGTTACCATTTTTGTATATATTTGTTATTGCAGGAATCATTGAGTTATTAAAACAATGGTTCCAATTTTTCCCTAGGAATCCACTAGCTAGAAATTTTGGAGTAGCTTTAGTTGTTATTGCCATTGGGTTAGTTAGTTTTTATCAATTACAAAGATACTACGTAGCTTGGGCCAATGCACCTGAGACAAAAGCCGTTTACGTGATAAAATATTAGTTAAGTTAATAAAATATTGATAAGGGAGAATATATGGGTAAGCTTGATCAAGCAAAGATGTTAATGAAAGTCCGCAAATTGCAAAAAGAATTGCAAAAAATGATTATCGAAGCGAGCGCTGGTGATGGCGCAGTTATTGTAGAAATCACAGGCGAACAAAAAATTAAGAAAATACATATCGATCCAGAATATGTTGACTTAGATGATATTGGCCAGCTTGAAAAATGGGTTGAAGAAGCAGTAAAAGACGCCATTCAAAAGAGTCAAAAAATTGCAGCCGAAAAAATGCAACCAATGCTAGGTGGCCTTGGCGAGTTAGGTCTTTAAACATTACCAACAATAGAGAATTAGCTATAAAGGAATATAAATGAGTCAGGTGCTCCCAAAAGCACTTCAAAAGAGCATAGAAGCGATTGGCTGTTTGCCAGGCGTTGGGTCTAGAACTGCTGAAAGATATGCTTATTTTTTACTTAAATCCGATAAAACTAATAGTGAAAAAATCGCAGATTCAATATTGCAACTACATAGTAAAATTAAAATTTGCCCAAAAACTTTTGCTATTATTGATGCTGATTTGGATGTCTCGCCACTATACAGTGACCTAGGACGTGATAAACAGCTAGTTGCAATAGTTGCCGAACCTTTTGACATTGTCGCTCTAGAAAAGACTGCCAGTTTTAAGGGGACCTACCATGTACTTGGTGGTCTTATCTCTCCAATTGATGGTGTTGGCCCAGATAATTTACGCATTAATGAACTAAAACAACGTATTGAAGAAGATAGCGTTAAAGAAGTGATATTGGCGACAAATGCCAGTGTTGAGGGTGAAACAACAGCATTATATTTACAGCAACAATTAGCTGGTATGAATTTAAGACTAACCAGGCTAGCTCGTGGAATTCCTATTGGCCTCGATCTTGAATACACAGACCAAATAACCCTAACTAGGGCCCTAGAAGGCAGAACGGGATTATAATGATACCTAAACTAAATGAAATTAAAGAGTTTATAGCTAACAATAACAGTTTTGTAGTAGTGCAGGCCGATAACCCAGATGGAGATAGCCTAGCAACAGCGCTAGCATTAGAAGCAATTCTTGGCGATATGGGCAAAACAGTTAACTTATATTGTGGCGTGGAAATGCCAGGTTACCTAAAATTCATAAGTGGCTGGGAAAAAATAGATAAATATTTCTTAGCAGAATTCGATGCAACAATAATTGTTGATACATCCGCTAATAACTTATTAGAAAAATTGAACGAAAGCCAAGCAAAAATGTGGGTAGCATCTAAACCAGTATTAGTACTAGATCATCACAGTGAGGTAGAATGTGATATTCCATATGCAAATATAGTTTGTAACCCAAAAAATTATGCTTCTACAGGCGAACTTGTATATGACATTGTAAAAAGTAGTGGATGGTCTATTAGCAAAGAAAGTGGAGAGCTAATTCTACAAAGTATACTTTCAGACAGCCTAGGTCTAACTAGCGATATTGCCGGACCTGATACTTACCGACGAGTGGCAGAATTACTTGAAATGGGTATTAAACGTTCAAAGCTAGAAGAAGCTAGGAGAGAACTTTCCAAAATGGACCCAGATGTTTTCCGCTATAAAGCAAAACTTATTGAAAGAACAGAGTTTTTCTATGACAATAAAATAGCTGTAACAATAATTCCTGAAAATGAATTGTTTGATGTTGGCACATTATATAACCCTGGGCCACTAATAATAAGTGAGCTACTTAACGTAAGTGGAGTCCAAGTTGCAATAGCACTAAAAACTTACTCCAATAAGCTTACAGGCTCAATCAGGTGTGCTTCCGGTATAGAAATTGCTAATAAGCTAGCAACAAACTATGGAGGCGGAGGTCACCCATATGCTGCAGGTTTTAAAATTGATAAATTTAGTAAAAATATTAAAGACTTTAAATATAGCTTAGTGAAACAAACTATTGAGCTGATAAAATAATTAAATATGATAAATTTATATAATACGAAAAATAAACAAATCGAAGAATTTGTTTCTATTAATAAAAATGAAGTACTTTTATATACTTGTGGCCCTACTGTATATAACTATTTGCATGTAGGTAATTGGGTTGCATACATTCGATGGGATATTTTAGTTCGAACTCTTTTAGCCAATGGCTATGATGTGAAAAGAGTTATGAACATTACTGATGTTGGTCATTTGGTTAGCGACGCCGATGATGGTGAAGATAAAATGGAAAAAGGGGCCAAACGAGAGGGTAAAACAGCCTGGGAAGTTGCCAAAATGTATACCGACGATTTTTTAGACGGCATGAACAAACTAAATTTAATTAAACCTACATATATTACAAAAGCAACAGATTACATACAGGAGCAAATCAATTTAGTTAAATCCTTAGAGCAAAAAGGCTACACCTACGTTATTGATGATGGAGTGTATTTTGATACTAGCAAATTCAAACGCTATGCCAAATTTGCCAATCTTAATTTGGAAGAAATAAAACAGGGAGCCCGGGTAGAATTTAATCAGCAAAAAAAGAACCCAAGCGATTTTGCCTTGTGGAAATTCAGCCCCAAAGATGAAGTACGCGACATGGAATGGGATAGTCCCTGGGGTATGGGTTTTCCGGGTTGGCATTTAGAATGTTCAGCAATGGCATTATGTAAACTAGGGGATACAATAGACATCCACACTGGTGGAATAGATCATATACCTGTGCACCACACAAACGAAATAGCACAAAGCGAAAGTGCCACAGGTCAAACATTCTCTAACTATTGGTTGCACAACAACTTTTTGCTTATAGACAATACTAAAGTAAGTAAAAGTATTGGCAACACATATACGCTCCAAGACATTGCTGAAAAAGGATACTCGCCAGATGATTTTAAAATGTTTGTTCTACAAAGCCATTATCGAAAAGAAAGTAACTTTACTTGGAAAAATCTACAATCGGCCAAAAACCGTTTACAAAATTGGAAAAAAATAGCTTGTCTAAGGTGGCAAGCAATTGAAACACTCGAAAATTGCGACGAAGCCTGTATTACTGATAGTAACCTAATATATATGCATTCGATATCCGGTTTACAAAACGCACTGAATACCGACCTAGATACTCCTAATGCACTCGTATGTGCCGAAGAAGGCTTAAACTATGCAGAAGTAAATAACTTACATTTGCAGGAATTAGATAATTTTAATAAACTTCTAGATAATATTGAAGATTACTTAGGTTTAGAAATTAAATCGGATGATATTACCGCCAATCAAAAACAAATTATTATCGACCGAAATATCGCCAGAGATAATAAAGATTACTTAAAATCAGATGAACTTAGGCTTATGTTAGAAAAGCAAGGCATTGAAATACGAGATACTCCTGATGGGCAGATTTGGCACAGGTCATAGCATTATGATAAAATTCTCTAGAATTAATTAAAAAACCAATAGCATTGAGGTGACATTTAAATGCTTTCCAAATGTGAAAGGTATTTTATGTCAAAGAAACGGGCCATTGGCGTCAATGAATATACGTCAAAAAAGTCAAATCCCAAAGGCTCGAAATATTACGATATTATATTGGCTAGTTTTGTAGCTTTTTTACTAGTATCTAATATTGGGGCAGTAAAAATTATTGACATCCATGGCTTTTTAACGGACGGTGGCGCAATATTGTTTCCATTAACCTACATATTTGGCGATATTTTAACAGAAGTTTACGGATTTAAATATGCCCGGCGAGCAATTTGGACAGCTTTTGCCATTATGGCCCTTGCTAGTATTGTGTTTTTACTCGTTGGGAAAGCACCAGCTGGTGCCGAGTGGGGATTGCAATCCTCCTGGGATGATATATTAGGATTTGTACCAAGAATTGTCATAGCCAGTCTCGTTGCTTTTTTAGTAGGGCAATTTATGAACGCGTTTGTACTTGCTAAGTTAAAAGTTAAATATGGTAAAGACAAGCTATGGGTTAGGCTTACCGGCTCTACAATTGTTGGTGAACTTTTTGACACCGCAGTATTCACGCTTGTTGCGTTTACCGCATCTGGCTTCATGTCTGGACCGCAAATGGTGAAGTTTATAATACAGGGTTGGATATTCAAAACAGTAGTCGAAATTATTATGCTACCAATAACTTACAAAATAATTGCCTTCCTTAAAAAAGAAGAAAACCGCGATGCATTGGATACAAATACTAACTTTTCACCATTCCGTCTTAACATTTAATTCTTATAGTACCGTTTTAACCACTCATCTTTAATTTCAAAAAAGTTATCGTCTATAATACTTTGACGAATATCGTCTACAAGTTTTACTATGAAATGTTCGTTATGAATGGTGGCTAATGTAGAAGCTAATCTTTCACCAGATTTAAAAAGATGATGTAGGTATGCTTTAGAATAATTTGAACATGTATAGCACAAACAATTTTCAACTAATTGGCTGAAATCGTCGACAAATCTTGCGTTAGTAACAGTGAAACGCCCATCTAAAGTATATATTGAACCATTACGGCCTATTCGGGCAGGGGATACGCAATCGAAAGTATCTATACCATTTTCTATACCAATAAAAATATCATCAGGTTCGCTTAAACCTAGTAAGTGCTTAGGTTTATTTTCAGGTAAAATATCATTGCACCATTTAACTATAGTTGCTAATTTTTCTTTTTCCAAAGCCCCACCAATACCATAGCCATCAAAGGGAAGTGCTCCCATAAACTTGCTAGCCTTTTCCCTCAGGTTTTGATAGTTTGCTCCCTGAATTACGCCATATAATGCCTGATAGGGCTTATCGGTTCTTGCATGCGTAAGTATTTCATGTTCAGATAGGCATCTTTCAGCCCATTTATGGGTTCGCTCTAAAGATAAACATTGGTAGCTATATGGTTGAGCAATTGATGTACATTCATCAAAGGCAAACATAATATCAGCACCTAGTTCATGTTGTATTTGCATTGAACTTTCTGGAGTAAAACGATGCATACTCCCATCTATATGAGATTTAAAAGTAACGCCTTCATCATCTACCCGGGCAAGCCTTTCGCCTTTACGTGTAGTGGCATTTTTTTCTTCGGCATTTCCGTCCATTGTAATAACTTTCTTAAATCCAACACCAAGGCTAAGTACCTGGAAGCCTCCACTATCCGTAAAGGTAGGTCCTTGCCAATTCATAAACTTACCAACACCACCAGCCATGTCAATTCTTTTTGAGCCAGGCTGTAGATATAGGTGGTAAGCATTGGCTAAGACTGCTTGGGCCCCAGTTTGTTTAATTTGTTCAGGTGTTAATGCTTTAACAGTAGCTTTCGTACCTACGACAATAAATGCTGGAGTTTTAATATCACCATGAGGTGTATGTATCACGCCGGCCCTAGCAAGTGATCCGCTTAATTTCTTTTCAATTGTAAAATCAAAATTATTTAACATCTGTATAAGTATAGCTGATTAGTTTAGTAGTTTTGGATAATTTTGTAAGCTACGAACAAACCTAAAAACGCACCTATGATACTGCCTATGATACTCATAACACTAAAACCATCTACATGGAATAAAACAACAGGTAGATATGCACCAACTAAACCGCCAACTCCAATTGCTAGGTAGACTAGTTTTTTATCCATACAAATTAGCTCCTATACAATTTTAATATTTGTTTTCCTACATGCTCTACATCAAACTGTTGAACAAATTCACTGGCCCATTTAGCCGCTAATAAACGACTTTCTGGGTGTTCTAAATAGTATTGTATCCTACCAGCAAATGTAATCGGATCATTAGGATCTATAAGCAAATCGGGGTAATCTTCCAACACTGTCCTATAGCCTACATTATTACCACCCATTACAACCCTGGACCCAGACGCCATTGCCTCAATTAAAACTATACCAAAACTTTCACCACCTGTACTAGGGAAGACGGCAATATCGGCGCCTGCTAATAATTTTGGTTTTTCTGCCTCAGAAACAAAACCTATAAAAGTAACTTTCTTAATATTATTTTTAATAGCATACATAGCTAATTCGGTTTTTAATGGTCCCGTGCCAGCAATCACTACTTTATAGGGCCCAGTGTAAGTGTTTTGTAATACCAAAAGCGCATCTAGTAGTTGCTTGCATCCTTTACGTTCCACCAATCTACCCAAGAACACAATTGTCGGTACAACGTGGTTCACTGGCTTGTGAAAATACTTTTTAGTGTCTACTACATTAGGAATAACTACAGAGTCATACCCAAAGGCTGATTTTGCAAAACTTCCTGCTGCGGTAGAAACACAGACTATTTTATTGAATCTTTTAGCTGTTTTTTGGTTTAAGTATTTAAGCCCAGTGGAACTAGCAGAATGTAGTCTGTTAGCGGGGACAATATGGAATGTTCCTACAACCTGCACCTTAGATCCAACGGCTTCAATTACTCGACCCGCAAATAATGGGCTATAAGGCATTTGAACATGTAGCACGTCGAGGTTTAAATCTTTTAGTTTTTGTATAATTTGTTTCTTACTTGATGGCAGGGGAATGCTCAAACGGTTTTTATTAAATCTTACCTTAACGTTTTTCGCCATAGAATGTACGTTATCAATATCTTTACGTTTAGTTTGCCCAACCAAATAATGGACATCGTGCCCTTGGCTTGATAACCATTTACCTAAACTAATAACATACTGCTGAACACCATCTGTGGTATCTAATGTGTCATCTAACACGAATCCAATGTTTAGTTTAGTTTTATTTTTTATAGTATTTTTTGTTTCCATAAATTAATTATCTATTATTGTCTTTTAATGCTTTTTTATAGACATCCTCATACATATTAGCAATTATTTCTGATCTGTACTTTTCAACTTCTTCCTTAGCCCACTTTTTCCATATTTTACGGATATCCTGATCATATAGCATCAGTTCTAGCCGCTGAGCAAAATCAACACAAGATTTAGGGTTTACTAAACTTAGCCTTCCTTTGCCAGTCATTACGCTTGCATATCCTACATTATTACCAGCTACAACAGGAGTACTAACGGCCATTGCCTCCAACAAAACAATCCCAAAACTTTCACCATAAGGGGCAGGGGAACAGTATAAATCGGCATCAGACATAAGCTTGACCTTTTCGTTCTCTGGGATATAACCTAAAAATTCAACGTTTTTAATTTTATGCTGGCTAACATATTTTTCCAATGTTTTACGTTTAACACCACTGCCAGCAATTTTAAGCTGAACGTCCGTATGATACTTGCTTAAATATTGAAATGCATCTAATAAATACTCGAGCCCTTTTCGTTTTTCTAATCGGCCTAGGAATAGAATCGTTTTCATTGTTCTATCTTTTTTAGTTGGCATTACTTGAAATTTATTTAAGTCAATGCCGTTAGGAACAATCTCCAATGGTCTATTTGTCATATTGGCCACATACTCGGATGCAGCCTCAGAAACAGCTGTAAGTTCGTGTAAATAGCTTAGAACGCTCTTTGTATACGGACCAACAGAGCCTATTAATGATTTACTCATAAAAGTTTCTGGACTTTTTGCATGGAAAGTTGCGATATTTACCGCCGAAGAACGTGTAAGAATTTGTCTTGAAAGTAGTGGAACCCATGGTTCATGAAAATGTAATATATCAAACTTTTCATTTGCAAGTATATTCTCTATTTCATCTCCCCCGGCTTCGAAACCAATATCTACCATAGTGGCCATAGTATTTACCTTGGCGCTGCGGCCCAATAGAATAAAATCTTTCGGAGTCTCACCGTTAAAAGCACGTGGCTTAGGGGTGATAATCCTAACCTCATATCCTTTTTGTACTAAATTATTATGTAGCTGTACTACTACATCCTGAACGCCTCCCGCAAACTGAAACATGTTATAGGGGCAGACAATGCCAATTTTCATATGCTCATTATATCAAAATAAGGTATGAAGGCATACTCGAAGGCTTTTCTAAGATATTTTAGACAGACGTTTTCTTAATTCTTTTGGAATAAATGACTTAGCACTTTCGGCGTCGCCAATAACAGTTGGAGCATGGTTGCCTAAACCAGCTTTCATTACTTCAACTTTGTTAAATATCTTTTTTAAATTCTTTTTAACAGAAGCATTATTAAAATATTGGTCTACACCTACCGTGATGTGTAAAAGGCTATGGTCAACCTTAGTATTGGTTAGATCCAGGCTCATCATTTCAGCTGTGGTTAACATATGGGTCCGTACATCATTGCAATGCCACAAATATACTTCAAACTTTGTCCTTTTACGCAGTTCTTTTAAGTCTGCACCTTTCATTTTAGGATGTATTTTTGATACTGACCAGTAACCGAATCGTATTGCTGGCCCGTTAAGAAAAACATACCTCACAATTGGCGCAGATAGTTTGGTACTACATATTAAACTTGCGAATCTAAATGAGCTCTTCATGCGTTTGCTAAATTTAAAATCATCAGAATTTGCAAAACCAACCAAGCTTACTAGTAAAACTATTTTTTTAGAAAGCTCTGGGTACTTTTGCAACATTCTGGTTACGACTACAAACCCAAAACTCATCCCAACTATAGAAACTTTTTTATTTCGGTAATGTAGTTTTATAAAAGTTGCTAGGTAATCGGCAAAATTATCAATACTAGGTTTTTTATGAAGTACATCAAAACTATCCATGCCTCCAAACCCTGGTAAGTCAGGCATTAAGACATTTCCATATTCAGAAATATTTTCAACAATTCCATACATACGCTCCAAACTAGAGTGATGACCGTAGATTACCAATATATGCTGTTTGGAAAACTTAGGTTTTTTAGCAGGTACTTTTAAAAGACGTCCATTTAAGCCGTTAATATTAAGTTGGCTAATAAGCCCCTCGGGTACTGTTACTATGTTTTGTTTCATCAATAAAAAACCTTAACTAACAGTGTACCTAAAAAGGGGTTCGTTTGTCTAACTACTTATATAAAATTTTTTGATATAAATGAATTAAGGGTTAACTGTAATCGAGATGTCATTACACTTGGTTCCACATGCATTTTTTAATTGCTTGGCAACTGTCGATAGAGACTCATTTTGTTTGGTTAGTAAAATAACTTTCGTTGAGTTATCTTTACTATCATACGTTAGGCTGTAATTTTCCGCTTTTAACTTGGTAATTTCGGCGTTAGCGGTATCGGCATCTTTGTGTAGTTTTTGGATTTGAGTATACTGGTAAGCTGCAAAAGCTCCAGTTGCCAAAAATAGTACAGCAAATAATACAGTAAGTACCTTAAATTTCTTGCCCGAACCACTATTTCCATTGCCACTAATTGGCAAATTGTTAGGGTGGCTTTCAAAGCTAGGAGCTGGTTGGTCGTTAGCTGGGCCTAAATCTGTTAAATTATCGCTTTCGTAGCTAACATTTGCTGGCTGAGTATCAGGCGCTCTTGGTGGCAACGGGCCACCTGACATTCCATCTACACTTCTATTCGGCTTAAAATCGT
Organism: uncultured Candidatus Saccharibacteria bacterium; assembly: GCA_964477125.1. Classification (GTDB taxonomy): domain Bacteria; phylum Patescibacteriota; class Saccharimonadia; order Saccharimonadales; family CAIOMD01; genus DALYDK01. The sequence goes on from CAYZCZ010000001.1 coordinate 58,369, forward strand.
CCACTCTGTTCCCCCCATTTAAGAACTAATATTTTATATGTCTAGTATAAGCGACACTCTTTAAAAATACAACGCTTACGCTTCAGAAACTAAAAATACTTTTTGGCTACCATTGGTTAATGTTGCAGATGAAGCAAGAGTGTATACTAGTTCGCCATAAAATGCTTTCGAGGCAACATCATCACTACCTTGACCTATTCTTTCTGCAATTTTCATAACAGCTGGCATATCATATGAAAATGCTTGATAATAACCTGAAGTGATTTCATCAACCTTTCTTTGATTAAACGTTATTCCTCCGACTAAATTAATTACTATAGCTCGTTCTTTGTGAGAAGAGCTTTTATTTAAAGAAGGGATTACAGCGCCTGATTGCTCAGATACATTTTTAGCAAAATTTCCATTATATTCTGAAAAGCCAATAGCCTGAAAAGCCCGCAGATAATTATCCATAACCTCATCCATTATACTTTGGTTATACTTCACGTCTGGAGAATCAATTGCCTCAATTATATCTTGGATAGAAAGTTCAATTTGACTCCGGTATTTTTGGCTGTTTGAAATAATATTCGGAAAATTATCTACCGCTCCACAACCTGTTCTTGATTGATCAGCATTATCATCAATATGACCACCAAATTCAATGTTATTTTCTTTCATAAAATTTGCAGCAAGAGAAATTTGATTTCTATAATCAGGCTCAATATGTCCGCAACCTATTAATGCAGCAGTTGTATGCATTAAGCTTCCGCCAGCTACCTTATACCTTGCTTCTATGAGCTCTTCGGCTATACGCCCATCTATACAGCCACAAGCACGAACAACTATACCACTTGGGTCTTCATCTACTATTAAAAAATTGTTTGGACCATTAACAATAAAATTATCTCCAATTTCTAAAGTATCTGGCGATTCAACTTCCGAACCCTCAGATTGATTTCGGTCAATTGCACCTTCACCAAATCCCAAGCCGGGGTGTCCCGCGAAGTATAATTCTTTAACTTTTATCGAAATTGCTAACTCTGTCGTATCTTGCTGGCTTTCAGCATACGTATTTTGAGACATGTCTAAAAAACCTTCTTTTTCCATATTATTTTGCCTTAGATGCTTAATATTTATAGTACAAATACCAACATACCACCAAATTATAGTATTCACCACTCTATATATAGTGATTTTTCATAAGTGACTACGCTATTAAGAAGTGGTAATATTTATACATGACTAGCCCTTGGGAGAAATTATCAATCGGCAATATTAGCGAACGAGCATTAAGCGAACTTAGTTATATTGAGTTTGAAGATCCAGGTATGAAAAAAAATATATTTGAGTTTTCTCAAAAAAATCCAAAATTGTTTCAAATTTTGACAAAACTAGCCTATGAAATGTCAGAAGCAAAGCGTTTATCTAGTTCGCAATCAGCAAGCTATGAAGATCTTGTAAAATATGCTACGAAGCTAGTCTTGCTAATTCAACTAGCAAATGAAGACCTCGATAATTAATTTTTCTTACGGCGTCGGACACGGGAAACATTAAGTCGGACGCTGTGTCTATCAATTAGATCTTGCGCTTGGCTTAAGGCATGCCTATCTTTGGCAGATTCCTTTAGTTCATGTGCAAGCTCTAGAGCCTGTTTAATTTCTTCTTCAATGAGTTCATCAACGTGCTCGGCTTCATCAACCAGTATCTTAACCTGCGAATCGCTTGAAACATTTACCACACCACCAAATACAGAAAAGACGTCATCATTACCTTTATCATCAATTATAGTTAAAGCACCCGGTTCAATAACACCCATGAAAGGTTCATGGCCAGTTAGTATTACCATATCTCCCTCAGTAGTTCGTAGCATAACCTCTTTTGCGGGGCTACTAAACTTTTCTCCAGATAATGTTAATACTTTTACATCCACTATTTTACATCCTTGATAGTACCCTTTAGGTAGAAGGCAGATTCTGGTTTATCATCAAAATCACCAGCAAGTATTTGCTTGAAACCACTAATGGTGTCTTCTAGTTTTACATATGATCCCGGAATACCTGTGAATACCTCCGCAACATGGAAAGGTTGAGTTAGGAATCTCTGAATACGACGTGCTCTTGCAACAGTTAGCTTATCTTCATCACTAAGTTCTTCCATGCCCAAAATAGCAATAATATCCTGTAAGTCACGATACCTTTGCAAAATACGCTGAACTTCACGGGCAGTATTATAATGTTCTTCGCCAACAATTTCTGGGTCCAAAATTGTGCTATTTGAATCAAGTGGGTCAACAGCAGGGTACAAACCAAGCTCAGTTAATGCTCGACTTAATACAATAGTAGAGTCAAGGTGGCTAAAGGTAGTGGCTGGGGCAGGGTCGGTAAGGTCATCCGCAGGCACATATACAGCCTGTACAGACGTAATTGAGCCAGTTTTAGTACTAGTAATACGTTCTTGCAAGGCACCCATTTCCTGCTGTAAATTCGGCTGATAACCTACAGCGCTTGGCATTCGGCCAAGCAGGGCAGACACTTCAGCACCGGCTTGTGTAAAACGGAAAATGTTATCAACAAACAGTAGCACATCTTTTCCTTGGTCACGAAAACCTTCTGCTAATGTTAAACCTGTAAGCGCTACGCGTAAACGGGCACCTGGTGGTTCGTTCATTTGCCCAAATACCAAGCTCGTCTTGTCTAACACGCCACTTTCAGCCATTTCATAATAAAGGTCATTGCCTTCACGAGTACGTTCACCAACACCAGCAAAAACCGAGTTACCGCTATGGAATTTAGCAATATTATTTATAAGTTCAGTAATAAGTACTGTTTTACCAACACCAGCACCACCAAATAAACCAATTTTACCTCCCTTGGTCATAGGGCAGATCAGGTCAATAACTTTAATACCAGTTTCCAAAATCTCAATTTTTCCACTTTGTTCGTCTAAGCTTGGAGCTTCACGGTGAATACTCGCTGTAACCTTAGATTTAACTACTGGCTTGCCATCTATTGGCTCGCCAACAACGTTAAACATACGGCCCATTGTTTCATCGCCGACTGAAATGGTAATTGGGGAACCAGTAGCAGTAACATCATCACCACGCCTTAGGCCATCGGTGCTACTAAGTGAAATTGCCCGTACAGTTGTTTCGTTTAAATGTTGAGCAACTTCTAGGTATAGCTTTTTACCACCATGCATAATTGTTAGGGCATCATAAATAGCAGGCAATTCACCTTGCTTAAATTCGGCATCTACAACAACTCCAACTACCTGGGTTATTTTGCCTTTTTGTTCTACAGTTACACTCATTCTTTTCCTCCAATATCATAGTTAGTATCATTATCTATCTGTACATCACCTACGGCAACAGTATCTGTCTGCTTTTGAGAAGATATTCCATCTATAATCCCTTGCTTATATGCATTCTGTACTTCTCTACATATAGCAACAACTAATAGTCCCCCAGCTGCAATAATTTGATCAGAATTAGGGTCACCTAAGATTTCTAAGTCCTGTTCAAAGCTTTTTGATAATTTATATTCAGTCATTACTAATTCCTTTTACTTTATTGCCTGAGCTCCGGCACTTATTTCTGCTAATTCTTGTGTAATCGCCGCCTGGCGGGCATTATTAAATGCTAACGTTAAATCATCTATTAAGTCGCTAGCATTATCAGTAGCATTCTTCATTGCTAACATTCGTGACGCATGCTCGCTGGCAATAGACTCTAAAATAAATTGAGTAAGGCTAGCTTCTAAGTACAGTTTAGAAACATAATCTACTAAATACTCACCACTTGGCTCGTAAGTTTTCTCTAATACACTTGAATTATTACTATCCGGAGACGAAAGGGGCAAAATTTTTTCAGTGACAGTTTCTTGCTTAACAGTAGATGTGAATTTAGTATAAATTACATAAACTTCACTAACTTGGCCACTAGTAAATAAATCTATAGATTCTTTTAAAATAGGTTGGGCTAATCCACTATCGGCGTCTGCAACAGAAAGGGAGTAGGCGGCAATTTCATCTACTTCCTCTAAATTATAAGGGTCATCAACACCATTAATTTTGGTAACAAATAAGGAAGCGTAGCGACCTACACTTATAATTTTATGCCTAGTGGATCCTTCTTTTAAATGCTTCGTTAATGCTCTAATTACATTACTGTTGTAGGCACCAGCCAAACCACGGTCACTACTAATGGCAATAACTAGGGTGTGCTTGGCTTTATTCGTAGAAAATAATTTAGAACTGATAGAAGCGTTAGAGGCAGATAGCTCGCTAATTATTGATTTGGTAGCTTCTAAATAAGCCCTTGGGCCAGTGGCTGCTTCTTGGGCTTTTCTAAGCTTGCTAGCGGCAACTAATTGCATGGCTTTAGTAATCTGCCTAGTATTCGAGACAGATCCAATTCTTCCTTTAATTCCTTGCCCGGATGCCATTAAGTTTTAAGCCTTTTTCCTTTCGCCAAAACTACTAGCTACTTTAACTGCAAGTTCGGAAATCACATTTAAATCTGATTTTTCCGGTTTTGTGCCATCGTTAAGTGAGTTATACAGTTTCTTATGGTTTTCTTTAACGTTACTTATTAACTGATGAGCAGCCGGTTGTATATCTTTTTCATTCAATTCATCAAAAGCACCACTTGTAGCACCAATTAGAATTATCACTTGCTCGGCAACACTTAATGGCTGGTACTGTTTTTGCTTTAGAACTTCCGTTAACAAACGGCCCCTAGCAATACGTTTTTTAGTGTCTTCGTCTAAATCACTGGCGAACTGAGCAAAACTAGCAAGTTCCCTAAACTGGGCGAGTTCTAGCCTTAATGTTCCAGCAACACTTTTAGTAGCTTTTGTTTGGGCAGCCCCACCAACACGGCTTACACTCAAACCAACAGAAATAGCTGGTCTTATGCCTTGATAGAATAAATTAGTCTCAAGAAATATCTGACCATCAGTAATTGAAATAACATTTGTTGGTATATAAGCACTAACATCGCCTGCTTGTGTTTCAATAATTGGCAATGCAGTAAGACTACCAGCACCGAGTTCGTCAGATAATTTGGCCGCTCGTTCCAATAAACGGGAATGCAAATAAAAAACATCACCAGGGTAAGCTTCACGGCCTGGTGGACGCTTTAATAGCAGTGACATTTGCCGGTAGGCAACAGCGTGCTTTGATAAATCATCATAGATAATTAATGAATGCCCCTTGGTATCACGAAAATATTCAGCCATAGCGGTACCAGAATATGGGGCTAAATATAGTAAGCTAGCAGGGTCGGCAGGGCTTGTAGCCACAACAATTGTTTGGTCCATTACTCCTTCGGTTTTTAGCCGATCAACTAACGCAGCCACTTTTGCACGTTTTTGGCCTATAGCAACATATACGTTTACTACGCCAGTTTTTTGCTTGGCCTGGTTAATCATTGTATCTATAGCGATAGCTGTCTTACCAGTTTGGCGATCACCAATAATAAGTTCACGCTGACCACGTCCAATAGGAACCATTGTATCTATAGCAATAATACCGGTCGCCAATGGTTCGTGGACGCTTTTACGATCCATAACACCAGGAGCATTACGTTCAATAAGGCCTTTTTTAGCAGTCTTAATTGGTCCTAATCCATCTAGCGGTCGACCCAATGGGTCTACAACACGTCCAATAAGTTCTGAACCTACTGGAACTTCTAGCGTAGTGCCAGTAAGTGTTGCCTTGGCACCAGCACTTACGCCAATTTCACTGTCTAAAAGTACAGCACCAATTTCGTCTTCATTAAGGTTCAAGGCAAAAGCACGAGCAGGTGCAGATCCCTTAATTTCTATTTCAATTACATCACTATAGCCACACTTTTTTAAACCATATACCCAAACAACACCATCACTAACCCTAGTGACAACGCCTGATGACTCAAAATCACCAGTTTGGCTAATGCCAGAAATGGCCGCCTCAAGCTCTTGGCTCAAATTTTTAACATTTAAATCATTCACATTCATACCTCTTTCAACTATCCAATATTTTCAACTAGCTTTGCTAAGCTTCTTTTTACCGAACTATCTAACATGCCTTCTGGTAGTTCAATTTTTATGCCACCAATTAAGCTTTCGTCGCATAAAAACACAACTTCCATTTTTTCGGCATTCATTTTTTTCTTTAACGACTCAGTGACATTTTTCTGCTCACTACTACTTAGTGGTTTTGCTGTTGAAACTTTGGCAAAATAGTATCCAGAATCGTCAGCAAGTACCTTGGCCACATCTAAGCTCAAATATTTTAATTCTTTAGATCGACCAGCATTCTTCATCCAGGCAGCAGCTCTATCTATGGCAATTTTGCGTGCCTTAGGATTACCAGATTTAATCTGTGTAGCCAAGTATTGAGCTGTTTGTGTCCTAGATGGCATTTCTTACCTTAAAGCCTTTTCTATTAGTGCCTTATCTTTAGCAGTGTCCATTTTGTCACCAATAATTTCGGCGGATACTTCAGCAATTAACTTAGCATTTTCTTTCTTTAAGGCAACTTTTGCTTTATCTACTTCAACTTTTAGCTGTTCTTTAGCTTCAAAAATAATGCGTTCCGACTTAACATTCGCTTTATCCTCAACCTGTTTTAACATTTTCGAAGCATCGTTTTGTGCACTATGCAATAAATCTTCAGCTTGAGACCTAGCCTCTTTAAGTAAATCTTCGGCCTTAGCTTCGGCTTGATTTAGCTCATCAGACGCTTGTTTAGAGCGTTCTAGTCCAGCATCAATTTCTGCTCTACGCTCATCAATAGCTTTAAACAGTTTTTTCAAAACAAATTTATTTAAAAAGTAAACAATTATAGCAAAAGTGATTAACTGAAAAAGGAAAGCTTTCCAGTTTAAGCCAAGGGCACCGATACCACTAGCTTCTGGCTGGCTGGCTGTTTCTGAGGCAATATAATTTATCACTATTTCTTACTAATCCTTATTAATTAACTTACTTGGTTGTGAACACAATAAGTAGAACAAATACCATAATGGCGTCTACTAAGCCGGCCATAACAAGAGCCATAGTTAAGATTTTACTTTGGGCTTCTGGGTTACGACCTACAGAATTTACTGCAGCTGCTCCAATTAAACCCAAGCCTATAGCAGGCCCTACGGCGCCAATGGCAATTGTTATTCCTTTTACTAGTTCTGGTGTTATTTCCATAATTTCTCCTTAACTTACTTGATTAGGCTTTGGCACCTGCGGTGCTTTTAGCAATTTTATTAACTTTATTCTTACTATGGTCTTCCTTGTCGTGATTTTCATCATGCGCAGTACCCATAGCCAAATAAACGGACGATAACATAATAAACAAATATGCCTGAATAAGCGAAAAGAATATTTCAAGCAATATTATAGGAATAGTCATAACAGGGGCCAAATTACCTGCAAGGCTGGTAATAACGTGTAGTAAGACCTCACCAGCATATATAACACCAAATAACCTTAAGGCCAAGGTAAGTAAGCGCACAAGCTCACTAAGTATTTCGATAAACCCTATAAAGAAGTTCATTGGGTTCCACCATGGGGTCATAATACTAAAGTAATGTTTAATGTGCCCAAAAAATCCACGTTCTTTGATTGCAAAATACTGAACAGTCGCAATAGCAATAAATGCTAGTGCTAGCGTGCCATTAAGGTCAGTAGTGAATGGCCGTAGTAAGGCTGCCTTAATCCCTTCAGACGTTTCCACGTATATAGATCCGCCCATTCCGGGCAAAAGACCACCTAGATTATTAATGAGTATAAAGGTAAAAAATGCTAAAAATAAGCCTAAAAACTTACGAGCCTTTTTTTCATCACCCATAAAGTTATTTTTTATTTCACCCATTATAAAAATAGCTAGTATTTCAGTTGTAAACGCAAATTTAGAATTCGGCCTAGCCTTTATAAACAAGGCCATTGCACCAAAAATAACCATAATTATAAGTGCAGTTAAGACACCCATTATCATTGAGTTGGTAATGGGGAAGTTGCCTATAGTAAAAATGGTTTCAGCACTTAAAGGTACAGTATCTCCACTTGCAAAAAAAGGTAACATTAATTAACCTCTTTCAGGCACACAAAATCAATAAGTGAAGCATTTAAACTTTTTTTCATTCTATTTAACGTTAGTCTAACAGATAATAGACTGTGTTTCAATAAAAAAATAACTGGTTTTTACTTTTTTAGGTATTCAATATAAAAAACACCCAATATCACATGCTATTCACTGACTTGTCTAACAACCCATTTTAATAGTATGAATTGAATCTTGATATTTACTACTAATATGTATTATCTAACCGTTGATGCCATTTAAATTATTTTATGTTCAAGTTCGGCAATTCTTTTATGATTAAGACCATAGTAGTGGGCAACTTCATGCCAAACAGTGTTATAAAGTTGGATTTTTAAACTTTTCAAGTTATCTGTATTCTGTACGTGAGCTAGCCTAAAAATAGTTATTTTATCTGGTAATGTTAGGGCATAGCCTCCGTGTCTTTCTGTTAGGGGGACTCCTTCGTACAATCCGTATAAACTTTCGCATGGCCTTAGGTTCAGTTTTTCCCTTTGCTCTTGGCTAGGTTCATCTTCGACAAAAAAAGCAATATTATTTAGATTCTCCTGGTACAAGGTTGGTATTTTACTAATAGACTCTGTAACAAGTTTTTCGAAGTCGGATTCAGAAATACTAAAAGCCATTACTGTAATGCCGATGTTAACCTGGCTAAATTATCAACAACTTTTTGTCTATACGGTCGATTCACCCAATCTTTAAGATGCAACTTTTTACTTGAAGAGCGATAACTTGCTTCTACAGCATGCATCCTATTGGCAAAATCTTCACTATGGAACATAGCTGTTACCTCCATATTTAAACCAAAGGATCGGATATCCATGTTACTCGAACCAATTATCGAAACTTTATTATCTATAGTCATGTGCTTAGCATGTAGCACGGCAGGGCTTTTATATAGGAATATTTTGACTCCCGCCCTTAGTAAAGTTTCATAATAAGACCTTTGAGCATGATAAACCATAAATTGATCACCAATTTCTGAAACAAATAATTCAACGTTAATGCCTCTTTCTGACGCTGTAGTTAATGCCATAAGCATAGATTCTTCAGGAACGAAATAGGGGCTCGAAATTATAATATCTTTTTGCGCATTGTACATTAGCGAATTAAACAATTTTAAATTATTTTCCGAATCAAAACCTGGTCCACTTGGAATAATCTGGCAATCTACATCTCCGTAGTCTTTAACCTTAGATAAAATCTGCTTGTTATGCCTAATTATATTTTCATTGGTTTCAGCATACCAGTCCGAAGCAAAAAGGCCATTAAGTTCCGTAGCTACTAAGCCCTCTACTCGGACCATTAGCTCCTTCCAATAAACGCCTTTTTTAATGTTCTTCTTTTTGTTATAACTTTTATCTATTATATTCTGTGAGCCGGTATATCCAACGGTTCCATCGCATACTAATATTTTTCGGTGGTTTCTTAAATCTGGTCTTTGAAATTTTCCCTTAAGTGGCTGGACAGGCAACATTAAATGCCAGTCAATACCAGCTTCGTTTAAAAATTTTACAGTTTTTTTATAATCAGGATATTGCAAAGAACCAACATGGTCGAATAATACCCGAACTTTGACACCTTTTTTATGAACTGTTACAAGTGCATCAAAAAAATCTTTAGTAGTTTTATCTAAAGACATTATATAGAAACTAACATTAACGAAATCTTTAGCTTTTAGAATATCTTTAGTCATAGCTTTAATAGAATTCTCGTAACCTTCAACTAAATCAGCTCTATTGCCACCTACTAAAGGTAATGCTCCAAGATTAGCGTTTAATTTTGCAACTAATAGTAGCCAATTAGGTGCTGGAATCTCATCGTTAATTGTTATAGCATTGTCGGTTAGTTTACGTATTTCACTAGTGATGTAAGCTTGTTTTTTACGCCTTTTCTTGGGAAGTTTTGGACTACCAATTAACCAAAAAGCTATTACACCCAAAACTGGAATAAAGAATATTGCCAACAACCAGGCCGCCGCCGATGAGGGGCGACGATTATTCGGAATAATTAGTAAAGCCGCAATTCTAAGGCCAATATCTAATGCTATTAAAAATATGGCAATCGAACCAGAAATATCAGTATAAAATAAATTCATTCAATGTTTAGTATATCTTATTCATCCTTAAGATGTGTTTGTTTAAGAACATGTTTTTTTATGTACTTTCATATCCTAACCGTAACTGTTATATGCTTTTAGAAGCAGTATAGAAAAAATATAAGTAGCAATGATGAATAGCCAAACATAGTGTCTATATACGTATTTATGTAGCTTTGGGTATAGTGCAAGTAACAAGCCGTACGCAAATAAGTAGCGCACTATCCTAACTGTGACGGCGACTATTAAAAAGGCAAGTAGGTTGTATTTATATTGCCAGGCTAGGTGGGTAAAAGTTTTATAAGGCACACCCGAGAATGGCTGGTTTGCTAAACCCATTATTCCCATTTTGTCGTACCAAATTTTTGTTTGCGTAATCATTTTTTCTTGTATATAGGGCAAGTTATCAATGTATTTTTCTGGCAATCTAATCATTATGGCAATAATTGTTCCAGCTACCGTTCCTGCAATATCGTACATAAGCATTTGGCGTTTTTTGTGGACCCTCATAAAAATAACCAAAACAAGTAAAAACTCCGGAATAACATACCAAACCAGTGCCTCGCCGGCAGCCCAAGCAAAAACCAACCAGTTAGCTTGCTTGCTAGAGAAAAAGTTTTCTAAATAATGATTAAAGCCTAAAACTTTTAGAGAATCTTTATGGCGCCACCAATACCAAGCAAAAAAGGGTACGATAAACAAAACAATGGAGACGAAAACAAATAAGAAATTTACCAAATATATAAGCATAGAAGAATCCCAAAGCTATATATCAAGTCCAATTTAATTATTTTGTGAAACAGCTTGTTATTAAACTTATTTTGCCAACCACTTTTTAGGCTAAAGTGCACAAAAACTATGTATAAACTAAAAAGGGATAGAGTACATAGCACCAACATACTAGCCATATTTTTACTAATGATACCGTATATTCCAGCTCCTATTAACAAATAGCCAAATATAGAAACAATAATACTTACAAACCTAGTTATGCGTGGCCCAAAAGCAATTAAAAATGTTTTTTTATTATGTTCTTTATCTCCCTTAACATCTTTATAGTCTTTGAGCATTGAAATCGCAAACCTCTGTAAAAATGTTCCTACTAGAATGGATACAAGTATTAAATAAGAATATGACGAACCGATACTACCTAAATAATATCCCAGAAGGAGCGGCAGAGTAGCCATGCAAAAAGTGAGTGAAATAATAGATAAATTTGGTTTTCTTGAAAGCCTTAGTGGCTTGCTGTTATAAGCATAAGCAAATAATAAAGATAAAATTGCAAAAATACTTACTATTTCAAATTGTCCAGAAAGAAAAGCGCTAAATAATGTACCTAAAATCAACAACCAGCAGAATTGTTTGACAGTCTTTTTTTCAACTGCGTCCTTGCCATGCAAGCCATAATCACGGCCATTTGCTTTATCTATAGAGTAATCTTCAAGGTCATTATGTAATGTAGCAAACATACTTAAGAATAAAACGGTTAAAAAAGAATAATAGTAGGTTCTGTCATTTAAAACTTCAATATAGGGATTCCCAATAAATGAACCAAAAAAAAATGCCGTTACTGGCATCAAGGCATTTTGTGGCCTAGACATTTTGATTAAATTTTGGAATGTCTCCATTAACTATTTAATTCCCATAACCCCATAAACAAAGTGACAATCCAAAAAGCCCCAATAGCCGTATAGCCCAATATTGGCATAACAATGATTAAAACAATTATCGAACCTAGTATTGCTCTATTTTTATTTGGCTTTTGGCTTTTTACATTTCTTACAACCTGTTTTATCAAAGAGTAACCTACAGAGGCTATGCCAATGATAAAGAAAAAGGCAACACCAATCATACTAGTTTTTTTATTACCTACAATATAGCCAAAGATTACAACGACTGCAGCGAAAAATAAAAATAATTGAAATAGTCTCGATCGCATACCTGAGTCTAAGGTATCAAAAGGGTTCGGCTCACGAGGAGTAACATTTCCTTGGGCCAAAATAATATCTTTTTGTACTTTATCAATATTATTTTCTATAGATATATGATCAACATCATTATTTATTATTGGACTTTTTTTATCTTCATTCATACTAATATCCTATTAAATTTAATATTTATATAACCTATGAGTTTGGCCCACCCGAAACAACCATTACAAACATAAGTACCACAACAAGGGAACCAATCGCAATTATCGGTCCGAATACAACTATCAGAAAAACCGAACCTAAGATTTTAATTAATTTTCCTAGTCCTTTATTTTCTATGGGCTCAAAATCTAGTGATTTTTTTGGCTTGTGTAGAAAACTACCTACTAATGTTGAGGTCCCTAGTATAGTAACCGCAATTATTCCAATAACAGCAATAGGAAAAACTTGAAAAATAAATGATAATACAGTGATGCATCCTAAGGCTAATAGAGCTGTTTCATTAGTTGAGCTTTTTACCTGTATATTGCTATTAATTATCTGTATATTGCCTTGATATGCTTTTGACTCACCCTTATCAACATCAAAGATAGTAACTTGCTTTTGGCTATTGTTAAATGGTTGTCGGGCTCCATTATCTTGCTGCATAAATTTATGACCCTTCGGGGTTAGATGCAGACCTACCCTCACAAGCATGACCACATCTTATTAATGCAATAACAATAATAGCAACTACTAAAGGAGGTATTATGGCCACAAATAACCCTATCGCCACGAATACGACCTTTAACAATCTTGATTTGCGATCATCTGTTGAATTACTTACAGCGGGTCGAATTATCGCATTTGCAAGGCTGGCTACACCAAGAATAAATAAAATTGGAATTGAAATCATTAGAATTTGAGGCGATGGAATAATAAACCCAACGACAGTGATTATTCCTAAAAACAATAGTACGTAGTTAACGTATTGTTGGTACTTATTTTTTTTAGGTAAATCAGAGTTAATGCTATCTACATTATTATCAAAAGCTGTTCTCTCGGTACTAAGATTATCGTTTTCCATGCTTCTTTATGCCTTTGCTGTATAAGTACACTATTGCTAGCATGGTTAGATATCCTATAACTACCAAAGTGAAAGAAAAAGAAATTGTTAAAGGTTTTTTTGCAATGATAAAACCACAAAAACCAATAAAAGCTATCAAATTAGCAAAATACCAACTAGGCCATAAGGGTTTTAGTTCTTTTTTTTCATGTATTAAAGCTTTGCCAAGTTTAAAATTAGCCAGTAACCATACACCCAAAAAAACCAAAGCCAAACCCACAGATATTATCCTGGGTGTATTAAATATTAAGATTCCGCTTTGCATGTATGGTTCTGGTTTTATGCCGAATAACCGTACAACTATAAAAACTGCACCTACTAAGACGGTACTATATTCAACTATTTTCCAATTTTTTGCCGGAACAAATGATTCTAATAGCAAAATAGTTGCCACCACAAGCATTAAATCGCCAAATATAACCGCCGGTACAAGTGCGTCTATGGTTCCGCTAATAGATGCAAAGGCCCAAGCTGTACAAGCACCTACCATTAGAACATAAGCATATGCCAATGGTTTGGTTTTAAATCTAATTTTTTTATTTAATTTGATCTTGTCAGTAACAACTGCAAACAAGCCAAAAGTTATGGCTAAAGATATAAACCCTACTGCTCCCCACATATTTTTTCCTTTTGATTAGGCTAATGCTAATAGTGTAATATTAAATATATCAAATGCAAACAATAATTTTAGTAGTTTTCGCTTATCTATGTGGTTCAATTCCTTTTGGTAAAATCTTTGGTTTACTAAAAGGAATAGATATACAAAAAAGAGGAAGCGGTAATATTGGCTTTGCCAATGCAGTGCGCGTTCTTGGATGGCCACTAGGTGTTGCTGTTTTAGTTGGCGATGTGCTAAAAGGTTTTATACCAGTTTATATTGCAAACAATATTTTAGGAATTAGTGGAAATCAAATACTTTTGATAGGCCTAGCACCAATAATTGGTCATGCCTTTCCAATATGGCTTAAATTCAGGGGAGGTAAGTCAATAGCAACAGGTCTTGGGGTTACCGCTGTGATTAGCCCTGTTTTGGCAGTTTGTGGGATTCTAACATATTTAATAGCGTTTTCCGTGATAAAAAAGTCTGCTCCTTCATCATTAATTGGTACCTGGCTACTACCAATTTATGCAGTATTCATTAACCCACAGCTGGTTAATTATTTTGTTATATTGGCATTATTTGCTACATATACCCACAGATCCAATATTAAGCAGTTTACTAATGCCAAATTTAACTAACTTATTAATTATATTCACAGTTATATTTGTTGTTGGATATTTTTTGTCATATTATCTGTACAAAATAAACAATAAACAATTCAAAAAATCAGCTTTGCAAATAAAAATACTACTTTGGATTCCTATTTTTGCAGTGTTTTTAGTATTTATTTATGGGAATATAGCAATTAAATATATAGTTATTACATTTATTCTAATAAATGTAATAGTAGAAGTACTAAATAACTATCAAAAATCTAAACAAAAATCTGTAGTTGTAGCATACGGATTATTAATAAGCCTATGTATTCTAACCATATTACCCATTAGCGTAAATAGCAATGTACTAGTAATAGCCCTTTGTTTTAGCTCCGTTATGTCTGATGTATTCGCATTTTTCTTTGGCAATTTTTTTGGCAGACATAAATTACCACCATTTATTAACAATAAGAAGAACTGGGAAGGGGTAATCGGCCAAATTGTTGGCGCATTTATTGGAATAGTGCTAATAAATTCTTTTGTAGGACATATCAACTTACTAATATTTATTCCAATTGCCCTTGGCTCTGCTTTAGGGGATCTTATTAACAGCACAGTTAAAAGAAAAGAAAACATAAAAGATTGGTCTAGCTCTTTGCCGGGTCACGGTGGGTATTTAGATAGATTTAGCAGTCTTGGCATTGCATGCCTATTAGTTTTCTTAACACTCTAATTATTAATTAATATGTACGGCTTCTTAATAAAAAGAAAAGATTTTATATGCTTACCTGAAGCTTTAATAATATGAGTGTGTTGGTGGGCTGGCACCGTTTTAGTAGTATTGTTAATTCCGCGTGCGAAAACATCGTAGCCGTTACTTTCGTATTTAGACATTAAACCAAATATTTCATTTTTTTCTACAGAATCCAAATCGTTGAACGTACCAACGTGCCGTTTCGGAACAATCATTAGATGATCTATTACAATTTGCTGATCCCAATAACTATATGGGAAGTCATTTTTAATCACATAACAACTTTCAAGTTTTTCAACTATTTCTCGTTTATTCATATCTTCACAAAAAGGGCAGTGGTTGTTATCTACGGTTTGTAAAAATTTTTTATAATTATTTCTAGATTGTCTATTTCTGTACATCCAACACTAGTATAAATGAACCAAAGTTTATTGCAAAATTGCATTAGGTATATAATACAATTATGAAAAATAAGCATAACTTTAACAGAAAATATACTTGGGCAATTCTTTTATTAAGTTCAGTAATTGGGCTTATAGCCTCTTTCGTACAAGCAATAGAAAGGATAGACTACGCTAAAAATCCCAAGCTTCCATTAAGCTGTGATGTAAATTCAGTATTTAGCTGTAGTAATGTTTTTGATGCTTGGCAATCTTCGGTCTTTGGTTTTTCTAACAGCCTAATGTGCATAGTCTTTTTCACCCTTATATTAGGAGTAGCCTTGGCCGGTATTACTGGGAGTTTAATAAAAACCAAACTTAAGTATTTAATGCAGTTTTTTTCTATATTTTTCTTGGGTTTTGGAGCCTGGTATTTACACCAAAGCGCATTTGTTATTGATAGCCTCTGTATTTTTTGTATATTCTGCTACAGTGCAGTTATTGCAATTAACTGGGCTTGGCTGAGGTTAAACGTGGCTGACTATAAACTGTCTCAAAACAGTAGAAATAAAGTTAATAAAGCTCTTAGTAGCGGTATTGATACATTTTTATGGGTACTATGGGCAATCATTATTGCCAGTATGTTATACGTAGGAATTAAATACTAAGTTTTACAACTTTTTAAGGCTAGATTCTAGTGACTTAATAATATCTTGGGCACCTTCGAACCCTACCGATAACCTAAAGAAACTTTTACTAATGCCAAGGCTTTGACGTTTTTCGTCCGATAAACTTCTATGGCTCATTGTAGCTGGGTGTGAAATTATCGTTTCCGGGCTAGCTAAGCTTTCGGCAAATACAATAATTTCATTCTTTTGAATATCTGTTACAAATTTTTTCAGATTCTCATACCTGGTTTCGTTGAGCTCTAGTGAAATAACTCCGCCAAATCCGTTTTTTGCATAAACTGCATCAAAACTATTTTGTTTCTTTAACGCAGGATAATTAACCTTTTTTATCTTAGGGTGAGTTTGTAAAAATTTAGCAACCTCATCAGCAGTGTCGCTTACTCTACGCCATCTTAAACCCAATGTTTTTAGCTCTTGTATAAATCTGTAGCTTTCGTCGGGGCTCAACAGGGCACCAACCGACCACTGCAACCAAACATGACGTTCGTGCCATTTTTTGTTTTTGGTAATTAAAGCCCCACCTAAGCAATCGTTGTGACCACCAAAATATTTGCTTAAACTATATAAAACGGTACCAGCTCCGTAATCAAATGGATTAATGCTCGAGGGTGGTGTAAAAGTAGCGTCAACAACAAGTTCTAGCTTATGTTTTTTAGCAATTTTTGAAACTCTCGTTAAGTCAGTAACATTTAAAGATGGGTTAGTTATTGTTTCTACAAAAATTGCCTTGGTAGTTGGCTTGAACGCTTTGGCTACTTCTTTTTCATTCTCAACATCTATGTGACTTACCAATATGCCATAATCTTTAAAAAGCTGTTCTAAAAGCCGTACAGTTCCACCATATAGTTCTTTCCCGCAAATAATATGGTCGCCAGGCAAAAAATTAAACAATAACATTGTTGTTGCAGCGTCGCCTGAACCGAAAACAGTTGCTTGGCCTTGGCCTAGGATTAACTCAAGCTTTTTTTCTAAAATACTTCGTGTTGGGTTTTTGCCACGTGAATATGCCCAAGCAGATTCAACTCCAAATTCTGGCTGTCTGAAAGTTTTAGTCCTAACCAACAGTGGAGCAATTGCCCCAAACTGGGCATCAGGTGATTCACCGGCATGGACAAACTTAGTGTTAAGAGATTGATAATTTTTTGACATTTATATCCTTTCATATACAAGTGTGAAAAGATATAAATGCATATCATTGCCACACTTGTGGCCTAGTTGGAGCACCTTTCCCAATATTGTTGGATAGGTTGCTGACAGGTCGTTGGGCTAGATCCCTCGCTGCACTCTTGATATTAAATTGTTAATGAACTTAAAGCTTAGCAGTATATTTAGTTAAGCACAACTACTATGTTAATTTATGGTACTATTCAATCATTGTGATTGTGGTAAAAAGCAATAAAAAACGACGCCGAATAATTATTGCATGCGCAGTAATACTTTTAATCAGTTCAGCTATCTTGACTTTTTACTGGAACAAAAACCAATCTAATTCCAAAATAGAACCAGCAGTATATGGTCAGGAAATAAAAAAACCAACAATAGTGTCTGCAAGCAGTAGGTTACTAATAGTGGGGGATGTTTTTTGGGGCAGACAATATGAAAGAAAACGACTGAACAACGAACCGAATGCAATTCAATTCCCATTTTCTGGTTTAGCGTCTTACGATAAAGCTAAATATAACTCCTGGATTGCGGACGTAGAATGCCCAATTACAGACAGAAATATTGATTTTCAAACACAATGGGATGCCATAGCTCTTAACTGCCGACCTGAATTTACCAGCGAATTTGCAAAATGGTTCGATATTGCCACTCTAGCCAATAACCATATGTATGATATTGACCAAGAAGTTGGCTATGAATCTACCACCGCTAACCTAGACAAAAATAATATTCAGTATTTTGGTCATTACCTTGCTTCAAAGCACGATAAAGCATGCAAAGTTATTACTGTAGGTATAGATTTAAAATACTCAGACAATACAAATAAGAAATCTAAGCTACCCCTTGCTATGTGTGGTTACCACGGAGTAATATCTATACCAACTCCTGAAGACATCGCTGAAATAAGTAAATACTCTGATAAGTTTATTACTATTGTCATGCCTCATATGGGAGTTGAATATCAGGCTAAAGCTGATGGTATTAAAACTACAACTTACCGTGCAATGGTAGACGCTGGAGCCGACTTAATTGCTGGGGGCCATCCGCACTGGGTGCAAAATACTGAGGTCTATAAAAATAAATTAATTGTTTACAGCCTAGGAAACTTTATCTTTGACCAGCAAGGAAGCAATGATGTTCAAAGATCAATTGCTTTAGACGCCACTATGGAATTTTCATCTCCAGAACAAATTAATATTTTGGAAAAATGGCTAGCACTATCAGGTGATTGTATGAATATTGCTAGTTGTTCGAATGAAAAATTAGCCAATGTTTCAAAAGCTGTATCGTTGCCAAAAATAAACTATGACCTTATAGTTGGCCAGCAAAAAGGTTTGGTTCAGGCAAAATCAACGGACATTGCGACCATCAACCAAGTTTTGACAAGGGCTTCATGGGCCAGCACCAAAGCCAATTTAGGCCAATAAATATTTGTTAGATAATATTAAACATAAGAAATATTTGTTAAATTTTAAGTATTGTGCTATAGTTAATTGTTATTCAATGAACCCGTAGTGTTTGGATATTAAGTTTTTTAGTTAATGCAACCCTCACAATACGGCTTACAAGCAATTTTTCGCTTGTGCATATTATGAGTTCGTTGTTTGCCAACTTATCAAACACAATGGCTAGATATATATTTAGTCTAATTACGAAAGGGTTCATTTTTTTATGGGCTATTACCAAAACAACCGTGCTGGATCACGGAATAATTCAAGAAACTCAAACCGCAGTTATGGTGGTGGAGGCGGTCGCCGTAAGGGACCAAATAAACAGTACATTCACCCTTCAAAATTCGTTAAGGCTGCAAAGCCAGTTGAAGTAACTGAATATACACCAATGCATACTTTTGCAGACTTTAATTTGCACGAGCTTTTACAAAATAACTTAGATACGCTTGGATATACATATCCATCTGCCATTCAAGACCAAGCACTACAACCTGGTTTAGCCGGCAAAGATGTAGTTGGTGTTGCTAACACTGGTACGGGTAAAACTGCTGCCTTTGGGATACCTATGTTACACAAACTTATTAGTGAGCGTGGTCATAGAGCACTTATAATGGCTCCAACACGTGAACTTGCCCAACAGATTGAACGAGAACTTAAGGCAATAGGTAAAGGCTGTGGGGTTCAAGGGGCATTATTAATTGGTGGAACACCAATGAGACCTCAATTAGATGATTTACGTCGTAACCCTGATATTATCGTGGGTACGCCTGGCCGTATTAAAGACCATATGGAACGCGGTACTCTTAAGCTAGAGGACGTTAACCTTATCGCTCTCGATGAAGTAGATCGCATGTTAGACATGGGTTTTGTACACGATATGCGTGATATATTAAAGCACGCAAGCTCTGAACGTCAGTCATTCTTTTTCTCTGCTACATTAGACCGTACCGTTCGTCAGTTAATTAACGACTTTTCAAAAGAACCTGTAGAAATTCAAGTGAAAACAGGTGAAACATGTGATAATGTCGAGCAAGATATTGTTCCTTACACAAGAGACGATAATAAAATTGATCTTTTACATGAACTTCTTATTAAAGATGGCACTACTAAAGCTATCATCTTTGACGAAACTCAACGTAGTGTAGAAAAGCTTCACATGGACTTAACAAACCGTGGCTTTAAAACCGACGCTATCCATGGCGCAAAAAGCCAAGGCCAACGTCAACGAGCATTACGTAAATTTACCGATAACCAGGTTAACATTCTTGTTGCAACAGACGTTGCGGCCAGGGGAATTGATGTTGCTGATATAACTCATGTTATTAACTACACAACTCCACAAACCTATGATGATTACGTTCACCGTATCGGCCGAACCGGTCGTGCTGGTAAAACTGGATTTGCATTTACATTTGTAGAAGCACGTTAAATAGACAGTTTCTTTATTAAAAACACTCAGAATTACAAGCTGAGTGTTTTTTTAATTATAACTTTAATTATAGATTCGAGTTAGCCTAGCTATCTCGGCTTCTTCATCAGTAGGCACTACTATTACTTGATTAACCCTTGTTCTGGTACTGATAACTGTTGGCACTAATGGATCATAGCACTTATTATTCCGTCTATTATCAATATTCAAACCAAAAGAATCTAAATCACTGACTATTAATCTACGCATAAATGCCGATCTGGTTCCGGCCGTTCCAGTGAAAACTAAGGTATCGATACCATTAAGCGTAGCCACCATTTGCCCAATAGCTTTTTTAACACTATAGGCATAGGTTTTTAATGCTAAACGTGCCAATGGGTCATCTGCCTCATGTCTTTCAATTAAATATCTAATATCATCTGATTGTTTACTTAAGCCAAGAAGGCCACATTCTTTATTTAGATAGTTTTCAATACCAGCGTCATCCATTTGTAAGTGTTGTTTGATGGCCATCGCTGCACCAAAGTCTAGGCTTCCAGATCTGGTTGACATTACTAAACCTTCTAAAGGGGAATATCCCATCGTGTTATCTACACTAATGCCTTGTTTGACAGCCGTAACACTCGCCCCGCTACCAAGATGACAAATAACCATTCGGTTTGGTAAATCATAGCTCATCTTTCTAGTTACCGATGAAGCCGATAAACCATGATAGCCATAACGTTTAATCCCAATAGAATTTGCAAGCTCAATATCAACCCCGTAGTTCCAGGCAAAGTCCGGCTTGGTAACGTGGAATGAACTGTCGCTTACTCCAATAACATCTAGGCTACCAAAATGGCTTCTTATCGCATTTAATTCATTTATCGATGCGGTTATATGTAACGGAGCGCGTGATTTTAGAATTTTTAGCTGTTTTAAAGCTTCGTCATCTATCAACCGGTTTTGTAAGAAATATTCGCTTGGTGCTACTATTCGTAAACCAACCCTAACTATAATATCTTTTTCAGAGACAAGATTTAGCTCACGTAAAATTGGCTCTACAAGCTTAATACTGTCTTCTATACTATTAATATCACAAATACGCGTTTCGTTTATTTTAACAGATATAATATGACATTTAATTTGTAATCTTTCATATTCAAAATGTATCTTTACTCGCTGAACGCCTTTTTTATATAAAGCATACTTCCGGCTTGATGTCCCGGGATTAGATACAAGTATTAATGAGTCCATTTGATCCCAATATTTTTTAAAACATGAAAAAAATTTATATGCGCTACAAAACTAGCATTGTTTGTAAACAATAATTTGTAATTTCTCACCTAGAATTATCCACCCCTATATTAATATAAAGCTCTAATGCTTACATAGTAGCATCTAAAAATGTAAATGTTAAGCAACACGCTCATGTCTAAATTTAAAAAATACAGCGCCAAACTTGACGCTGTATTATAAAGAGCATTACTTACTATTTCTCGTCGTGACCTTTGATGGCAGATTCAACTACATCACGAGGAAGGGAAGCTGCATTTAGCAGTGCTTCTCGTACCTTTTCGGCAGTGTCTCCGCCAATTGAGGTAGCTGCTTCTAACGTTCCACCAACCGCTGCCTTGGCAGCATCTGCTGTATTCGTACCGGTTTCGCCAGCTGCCTTAATCGCACCTTGCACAGCGCCAACTGCAGCCTGACCTACGTCACCACCTGTTTCTGAAACACCCTTTACTATACCTTGAGCACCACCAGAAATTGCTTCTATTACATCTCCACCTACCTGAGAAACACCTGCTACAACGCCACTCATTGTGTTTATTGAAACGTCAACTATAGAGCCACCTACTTGGCCGGCACCTTTTACAATTCCATCAGCTACAGAAGCTACTGTTTCAACAGTTGTACTTCCAACTTCACCAACTCCTTGTAACACATTAACAACTTGGTGCTTAGCAGTGCCAGTAACGGCACCTAAGACATCATCCACGCCATTTATAGCAGAAACAACCGCTCCTGAAGCTTCATCAATAATCTTTGCTAACATTTTACATCTCCTTATATTACTTATGCTTATCAACATAATATAACATAAAATATTATCCTAATAACTACTTTTCTATTATAGGTACATTAAACAGATAAATTAATGTAAATCGCGATTTCTAAACAACAATATTGCTATTAACGTAGAAACTATTAGTATCCCAAATAATACTGCAATATGTGCTAAATTTAGGCTTCCCTTAACTAATCCGGTTGCATCGTAATAATGCAATAAAGATAGCTTTTCGTAGGGCTTAAGCCAATTTACTGCAATGCCAAAAGTACTTAAAATAAAACTACCAATTGTAATAATTAATGCAATAGCCGTTGTAGGGCCACGATTACCGCTTGCAAAACCTATTGCTATCACCGTGCCAACAGTAACGCCTCCAAACACGCATGATAGCGTAAAAAGTTCCCAAATTAAGGAATTAGTTATCTGTTCATGAATTGATATTAAGCCAATATAAGTTGCAATAATTGTGGCTAAAGAAACAAAGCACAATATAACGAACCCAGCCAATTGTTTTTGAAGTAAAATTTTAATTCTACCAACTGGTGTTGCTGCCAAAGTTCTTAATCTACCTGACTCTTCATCAGATATTGATAGGTTCAAACCTAAAACAATTGACATAATAAGAATGAATAACGGAATCCGAATATTAAACAACTGCTCAGCTAAATATCCATTAATATTTTTTAGATTAGCTGCATCTCCAATAAGACCTTTTAAGGCTGACGGGAAGTTTGCCGTAAGTTGATCTACCTGAAAACTAGAGTTGAAAGAAGGGTAAAAGATGACAACTAGCAAGGACATGAATGCAAAAGCCGATGCCCAACCAAGCGTAAACCATCTTTTATCGTACAATGTCTTTAAAAATAGATTCTGCATCATACCGATGGCTCCTTATCATTTTCTTCGTAAAGACTGTCGAATATATCGTCTAGTGTTTCATCCTGTACGTTAAAATCTGTGATGTGTTTATCTCCTAGGATTTTTAATAACTCATTATTATACCCAAAATATCTGAACTGCATAAATTTGGGCGAAGAAACAATAACTTCACTATTCTCAGGAATCGAAATTTTTGCGTCTTTGGCCAAATGCAAACTAACAATTTTACCTTTCTTTTGTAAAACAGACTCAATATCTTTATCAATTAGTATGCTTCCTTCTCTTAAAAAGATAACTCTCTGAGCAATTTCAGCAACTTCCATTAAGATGTGCGACGACATAAATATTGTCACACCAGCTTCTTTCTGGCTCACAATTATTTCTAAAAATATTTTTTGCATTAGTGGATCTAGGCCACTGGTTGGTTCATCTAAAATAACGATATCTGGTCGATGTTGCATAGCACCAATAAGTGCAATTTTTTGCTTATTTCCCCTAGACAAATTACCAAGCTTGGAGCTTAAGTTAGGTTTTAATAATTTTATAAGTTCTTCTCTATAGTCAGAACTTTTATATTGATTGGCCAAAAAATTTAAATATTGAAGTCCAGTTAAGTTATCAAACAAAGCCATATCACCAGAAGCAAACCCAACTTTGCCATGATGCTTATGTGCATTAGATGGGATAACAATATTGCCAAACAATTTAACGGTCCCAGCTGTTGGTTTAATAAATCCTAGAAGCATACTAATGGTAGTTGTTTTGCCGGCACCATTAGGTCCAACGAAACCAACAATTTCACCTCTATTCACTTCAAAAGATATATTATTGACAGCATTAACATTATTAAACTTTTTTGACAAATTGTTAACTTGAATTTTTATATTATCAGACATATCTAATTTTATTATATACCCAAATACTACTAATAACTTTGAACGAATTACGTTCGTAGATATTACGGTATTTTAATATTATATTTTTCTTTATATTCCTCTAAAGCATCGCCTAAGGTTGTAAAATGTGGTGCCCGTTGTAAGTAGCCGGATAGGGGGCTGGTATGACTGACAGTTGTTCTAACAGTGCCTTTCATTCTGGCAACTGCTAATACAATTTTACGTTTTTTTAATTCTGCAATTACACCTGAAAGCATTTGAGCAGAAGTAGAATCTATTGAAGTTATAGTTTCAGCATCCCATAAAAACCATTTTATGGGTTCTTCAGACTCACTAATTAGTCGCAGAATTCTCTCACGGAAATAGCTAGAATTGCCAAAGAATAAAGGTGCATCAAACCTATATATTATAAGACCCTCTATGGCTACGGTTTTCGGTGGACGAGCCATGTCCCTAAAGCTTCCATCTTTTGCTAAACCAAGTACTGCATCTTTAGGAAAAGCTGTTCTTCGAATAAGATTGCCAATAGCCAGTAACACAGCTAGCATTAGGCCCTGAAATATACCTAAGGTTATTACCCCTATTACAGTTACTATTGCCAAAATTGCTTCGCTTTTCCAAGCTTTCCATATGGCTTTAAGTTCTACATAGTCAAACAATTTACTAATAGCTAAAATAATTATTACTGCTAATGCAGATACAGGTAAGTTAGATAAGAATGACCCTAAAAATAATAGTGATAAGGCAATTACGGCAGCTCCAAATATTTGGGAGACTTGCGTTTTTGGTTTACTATCAAAATTTACAGCCGATCGGGACGCGCTAGCAGATACGGGCATGCCACCAAATAAGCCACTTGCTATATTAGATGCTCCTAAACCGAAAAACTCTTGGTTTGGTTTAACTTCTTCGTTCTTTTTAGCTGCGTAGGTTCTAGATATTGCAATAGTGTTAGCGTAGCCTATAACAGTAATCGCTAACGCTGGCACTATTAAGTTTTGCAAATCTATCGGTTGGACTGACGGTAAATGCGGAAATGGCAAGCCAGTAGGAACATAGCCTAAAACCGTGATGCCACTGGCATTAAAATTGAAAATTATTGAAACTATGGTTGCCCCTAACAAAAGTAACAACGCCACAGGCATTCTTCTAAACTTCATTCCTAGCAGTATACCTATACACATTAGAGTAAAGCTAAGAGCCATAGTGGCAGCGTTCCAAGAATAGACATTACTTAAAATATATGTAATCGAACCGAAGAAATTAGTATTAACAGGAATTTCTAGCCCGAATAGTTTTGGCACTTGGCTGGCAATTACTACCAAAGCTAAGCCCGCCATATAACCAAGCATTATTGGTCTTGACAAAAATTCACCGATAAAACTTAACCGCGCAAATACTGCAATAATACAAAAAATACCTATAAATATTGACAGCAAAACAATGAGAGCAGCGGTTCTAGACGCATCACCTCCAGCAAGTGGTATTACCGTAGCACCGGCGAGTGCCGCCATTGCTGCATCTGGGCCTACTGTAACATAACGGGTACTACTAAATACTGCAAAAACCAGCATGCCAATTAGTGCAGCGTATAAACCCATTGCGATTTCAACGCCTGCTAATTGGGCATAAGCCATAGATTGAGGTATTGCAACCGCCGCAACCGTTGCACCTGCCAAGATATCTCTTCTAAGCCAACGAGTTGGATACGTTTTTAAAGTTTTGAGCAAGTTAAGCTTTATATTTATTTTTTCTTGCATTTACAGTCTATATTGTAGCAAATAGCACAAGCATTATAAATAAAGTATCTATTTTTTATATTGCTACCGATTTATTATTTAATGACTACTAACGGGAGGAATCATGGCTCAATTTATATTACTCTACAAAGGTCCTGCAACACCAATGGAAGAAATGACTCCAGATAAAAGCGAAGAAATCACTAAGGCATGGCAAGATTGGATGGATGAAATTGGAGTTAGCCTTGTTGAAATGGGGTCGCCAATGGCTAAGGGGGTAACAGTAATTGATGACGGAACTGAAGATGTTGCTACCGAACTAACTGGCTACAGCATTATTGAAGCGGATAGTTTGGAGGATGCAAAAAAACTCCTGCATAATCATCCATTTTTATCTGACAGCAATGGAGATTACGCCATTGAAATATTCGTGCTACAGCCCGTCGTTATGTAAATAACGACGATTAAACTTTTCTGTGGCAAGCTTACGGTTTGCTGATATTACTAATACGAGAGTAGTACCCACATATGCTAAGCCAACTAAACAGCTTTCTAAAATATGCCCAGGAGTTAAATACACTAGCACGGTACCGGAAATCATGGTCAACGCAAGCATAATATAGCTTCCTTTAATCTTTGCCTGTGATGGCTTAAAAAAAGATAAGGAAGAAAGTACAAGACTGGTAATGGCTATTATAATGTGTGCTATTAAAATCATTAGCATTATTATACACAATTATTTATGGCAACCAAGCATTTAATGAAATTAACGTGCTAAAAACTAATAAAACAACTAATGAAAAACTAAACATGGTATGTGCCCATTTTATACCTTCTTCTGACCGAATGGCTTTTAGTCCTAAAAATAGCCAGTAAATAGTAACTCCTAACATTACAATTAGGTAGATATAACTCAGTTCAGCAACAAAGAAAAGCATAGTCATGGTCATTCCTAGGGCGATTATATATGCGTTAATTTGCTTCTTGGTTTTTTGTAATCCCTTAATAGCGGGTAATACTGGTACCCCAGCTTTTTTATAATCATTTAGCCTAAATATTGCTATGGCATAAAAATGAGGCATTTGCCAAAAAACTAATATCAAAAATAATAGTCCCGCGGTAATGTCTATTTGATTTGTCACTGCAGTATAACCTGCAACCGGAGGCACGGCTCCGGAAACAGAGCCAACTAAAGTACCGTAAATATTTTTCCGCTTAAATATACTGTACATCACCAAATAAAAAAATAATCCAACCAGCCCACATGCAAGAGTTAGATAGTTCGTAAAGAAAGCAAGCAATAGAGCGCCAGCAATTCCTAAAATACTGCCATAAATAATTGCATTTCTATTACTAATAGTTCCTGTAACGAGAGCTCTTTTTTTTGTACGAGACATATATATATCAATATCTTTATCAAGATAATTATTTATAACGCATCCGCAAGCAATGATTAACGAAGTTCCACCTAAAAGAGCCAGCATTAGACTAAAATTAATAACCCCGTCACTAGCTAGTAAAAAACCTGCTAGAGCAACAATTAAATTACCCCTTATAATTCCTGGCTTTGTAAGCAAATAGTATTGTCGTAAGGTTTTTATGAAAATCACTCTTTATGGATTAATTCATCATCAATTAATTTTTGATCAGTTTCGTGGGCGGGGGACATATTGTAATCTAGGTTATACATAATCCACATTGATCCAATGAATATTATTGCCACAACCATTGCTCCAAACAGAAAAGCCATTAATTTCCATCTTGGTCTAGTCTCTTGGCCAATATGTAAAAAGAATATCAGCTGTACAATAAGCTGAATAAAAGCTAGCCCCAAAATTATAGGCACAACTAATTCATGCTTCAGGGTTTCGTGGCCCGAAACTACATGTAACTGCACTATACCGAACGCGATTAGTGTCATTAAAATGGATAAACTAAATCCAGCAATATACTGCCTTATATTTGGCTGATGCATTTTCAAATTTTTCATGAGCTAACCGCTCCTATTAGATAAACAAAACTAAATATAAATATCCAAACTATGTCCAAAAAATGCCAGAATAAACTAAATAATGTCAGCCTTAAAACAGTCGAGCTTGTAAGTCCTTTTTTGACTATCATTACTACTAATACCGCCAACCAGGTAAGGCCAATAGTAATATGAAGCCCGTGAGTGCCAACTAGGGTAAAGAATGATGATAAAAATGCACTGGCTTTCCAGCTATAACCTTCTTTAACCAAATTACTAAACTCAGCAATTTCCATACCTACAAAGGCAATACCCAATAGAAAGGATACAAACAGCCACAGTAGCGTTTTAGAGGTATCTCGTTGGCGGGCGGATAAAATTGCTAACCCAGTAACAAAACTGCTAGTTAGCAACAGCATTGTTTCGATAAACACGTAAGGTAAGCTGAATAATTCACTAGCGTCAGGTCCACCATTAGTATTTTTATGCAATACAGCGTATACCGCAAATAAGCAAGCAAAAATAACCAAGTCGGTCATTAAATAAATCCAAAAGCCCAAGGTTACCTTAGAATTATTTTCCTCAATACGCTTGCTACTAATATTACTCATAGATAACCCCCCTAGCTTTGCCTTCAAGTAGGGCGACAGTTTTTGCTGGCATTACATATTCTGTATGATCATCGAACGAACGAACAATAATTGTTACGACAGTACTTATAAAAGCAAATATAGCTAGCCACCAAATATGCCATACCACGCAAAAACCAAACAAAGTTACCAGGCCTGCAATAATAACTGCCAACGGAGTGTTCTTTGGCATTTCAATATCATGATATTTTGGTTTTTCTAGTCCAGTAACTTTAGCCGTTTTAGAAACCCAAAAAGCATCACGTGCATAGACATTTGGAATTAGAGCAAAATTATATATTTTAGCAGGCGATGAGGTAGCCCATTCTAAGGTTCTACCATCCCATGGATCACCACTTTTATCAATATTTTTCTTTCGCTGCAAGACACTAACCACTAATTGCAATACAGTGAAGCCTACGCCGGCTCCAATTATTAATAATCCCACACCGGAAACAATAAACAAACCTTGCCAACCCATAGAACTATCGTAATGGTTCAACCTACGCGTTGCCCCCATAATTCCTAATGCATAAATAGGTAGGAAAGTAACCATAAAACCAATTATCCAACACCAAGCCGAGTATCTTCCAAGCCTATCGTTTAGTTTAAAGCCAAATATCTTAGGGAACCAGTATACTAGCCCTGCCATATAAGTAAATACTACTCCTCCTATGACCATATTATGGAAATGAGCCACTAAGAATAAGCTATTATGAACCTGAAAATCTATAGCTGGCACAGCCATTAAAACACCAGTCACTCCGCCAATGGTAAAGGTTACAATAAAGCCCAAAAACCATACCATTGGTGTAGGGAAAGTTATTTTACCCCTGTACATTGTAAATAACCAGTTGAATACTTTAACGCCCGTGGGAATGGCAATAACCATGGTCATTATTCCAAAAAAGGCGTTAACATTTGCGCCTGCACCCATAGTAAAGAAATGATGAAGCCAAACAACGTAGGATAAAAAGGTAATTGCGACAATTGCCCAAACCATACTGGTATATCCAAATAGTCTTTTACGACTAAACGTGGCTACTACCTCAGACAAAATCCCAAAACCTGGGAGCATTAATATGTATACCTCTGGGTGACCCCAAGCCCAAATTAAATTTACATACATCATTGGGTTACCACCGGCTGTAGATGTGAAGAAATTCATTCCCATAAGCCTGTCTAATGACAATAAAGCTAAACTAACTGTTAGTATGGGGAAAGCGAACAATATAAGAACCATGCTTCCTAGTACCGTCCAAACAAATATTGGCATTTTCATGAGTGTCATACCTGGTGCGCGCATTTTTAGAATTGTTGTGGTGAAGTTTATCCCTGAGAGCAGGCTACCAATACCAGCAATCTGCAGGGCCCAAATCCAGTAATCTACACCAACACCAGGGCTATATTGTATGCCAGAAAGTGGCGGGTAGGCTAACCATCCAGCAGCTGAAAACTCGCCAATACCTAATGATACATTTACCAAAATCATGCCCCCGGTGAATAACCAAAAACTAACTGCATTCAAAAATGGGAAGGCAACATCGCGTGAACCGATCATAAGTGGCAATACAACATTAATCAGCCCAAACATCAGTCCCATAGCTACAAAAAATATCATTATTGTACCGTGTGCCGTAAATATTTGCTGGAAATGATCGGCATCTAAAAAGCCTTGGCTAGAGCCAGAAGCAATAGCTTGCTGAGCTTTTAGCATCACAGCGTCGGCAAATCCACGCAGTAGCATCACAAAAGCAACCACAATATACATAATTCCAATTTTTTTGTGGTCTGTTGTTGTTATATAGTTCTTCCACAACCAACCCCACTTTTTAAAATAGGTAAGGCCGGCAATAATCGCTATAAGGCTTAATATCATGCCAGCAACAGCACCCATTATTACAATGTCATGCTGGAATGCGTCAATGCCTAGTTTACCTGTAATACTCATTTATTCAGTTCCATGGCTATTCATTTCTTTCGTTTCTGTATGATTACCCACATTGCTAGAGCCCTTAAAAGTTGGCTCCATATACTTCATAATTATTTCATTATACAGATTATTATCTTTTAGCGAATAAATTACTACAGAGTTATTTGTAGAAGGCTCAGCAAGTTTTTGATATTCTGCCCAGCTCAAATATGAAGAAGATTCCTGAGATTTTGCAACCCAGTTTTCGAATTCAGTTTTAGTCGTTGCGTTAGTTTTAAAATCCATACCGGCAAAACCTTGGCCACTTAAATTAGCTGATGAACCGTCATACACACCAGGCTTATCAGCAATGAGATGCAACTTTGTTTGCATGCCTGCCATTGCATAAATTTGACCACCAAGCTGTGGTATCCAAAACGAGTTCATTGGTGCATCGGCTGTAATTTCAAAATTTATAGGAGTATTTATTGGTATATTCAATTCATTTACACTGGCAATGTTTTGCTCTGGATAAATAAATAACCATTTCCAGTCCATTGCAACAACCTGAACTGTCAAAGGCTTAACAGAAGACTCAAGTTTTTTATATGGGTCCAAAGAATGACTTGTCTTCCAGGTTACAATACTTAAAATTAGAATAATTACTATTGGTATTGTCCACCATACAAATTCAAGTTTTTTGTTTGAGTCCCATTCGGGCATATATTTTGCCTTTGAATTATTTGCTCTATATTTCCAAGCGAAAACAAAAGTCATAATAAACACTGGAACTACTATTAACAATGACAAAGCTAGCGTAAACATAATTAAATTTTTTTGTTTTTGGGCAATTTCACCAGCAGGATTTAGAACAGCAAAATTTAATCCATTTAGTAGGAAGTAAGAACCAATTAATGACAAAATGCCAATGATTAATACTAAAAATATTACTGCTTTATTTTTCATAATAACTTAGGTAAATAATACCATAAGCAAAATAGATAACTAACAAATACTATTTACTGCAATACTATTGGTGGTATTACATTATTCTTTTTTAAATATTGCTTATCATGGCTAAAAACAATTTTTGAAATTTATCCTACCATTCCAGGGAATGGTGATTTTTTTGTACAGCAAAATCTATAGGTTATATACTCTAGATTTTTGAGCTTGCAGATTGTAATATTTTTTCTTCAAGATCTGGGTCGTTCCAGCCTAAAATTCTAGGAACATTTGGAACACGGCTATTCCATGGTTGGCTAAAAATCAAATGGTTCCATTTAGTTTCATTGGTTCTTTTAATATTAGGCTTATCGTCTATCAATACAGAACCAACATACCTTTGCTTTTCCGAATCTATAATAGCTTCGTTTAAAATAAATTTTTCCAGACTTGGTACTAAGTTCGCATCTATCCATTCTAGCTTTTCGGGCTTAGAAAACTTATTCCTAAGTGGAGAAGATAAAATACGTGGCTGGAAACCAACATCACATAAACGTAAAAGTCCCTCAGTAGCCATTTGTATTTGTGGTATATTTCTTGCAAAACCTTCTTTATCGTATATTTCCGCTATCAAATCTTTATACTCTTCTTCTTGGTAATTATCAGCCAAATAAAATTCAGACAATTCAACCCTAGGGAGTGGCTTACCAAGATTATTTGCTTCTAGGAATACTGCACCATTGAAATCGGCAAGCACACCATCTATATCAACAAAAATCGTACTTTTCTCACTCATTGCTTTCTATTATACATATCAAGTCCAAACCTAGAGACCGCATTATAATATCAATCATAACTAGTTCTACGACTTTGGCCTCACTAAGACGAATGCAATGCGAAACAGTAAAAATTGCACCATCAATAGTATTTTGTATGGCATATTAGTCACATTTTTATCATAAAATAGTCGAATATTCATTCCAGCTATACTGTACAATTATTTGCATTTTTTTCAATGTACAAAATTTTCTATATTTACTAGGTAAAATATAGCGCATACAATCAGAGCATAGATTTATGAGAAGGATATTTATATGAAAAAAACGGGAAAAAATATCCAGCATGCAACTACCGAGGAAACTAAAGAGTCCTTGGATGGCTTAGATAATCCTGCAGATAAAACTAGGTTAGGTGTAGCAAAAAATTTGGGTTCTACTATTTTAGAAACAACAGTCTACCGAAAAATTAGTCAATTAATATCATATGCCATAGATAAAACATACGAGACAGGGCCATTCCTTGAAAATAATATTGACTCAAAAAGACTTATTCGCATCATCGAGGGGGTTAATGATGCAGTTTATATGATAAGTCCAGAAGGAAAAATTGAATATATGAGTCCAGTTATAGAAAAGATCTCGCCAGGCTTTATAACGAAAGATATAATTAACACCAATTTTATAGATTATGTATTCCCAGACGATATACCAAAAGTCCAAGAAGCTTTCTCTGAAATGGTAACAAATAAATCAGAAAGTGTTAGCGAATTTAGAACTATAGATAAAAAAGGCGAATTAAGATGGCTAAGAGGCTCTGGGAATGTTATTTTAAAGGATGAAGCTGTTGTTGGCATTGTAGGCGTGCTAACAGACATTACAGACAATAAAATACTTGAAGAAAAATTGAAGAAAAGTAATGAATTATTCGAAGATGTATCAGAAATTGCAAAAATTGGTGGTTGGGAGCTAGATACTATCACAAACGAAATAGTATGGACTAAGCAAATGTACAAAATTTCCGGCATTGAACCAGATGGACATCCACCAAGCCTAGAAGATGGCCTAGCCCTATTAGATGAAGATTCACAAAATATACTTAATAATGCCATTGATAAAGCTATGTCAGAAACTCTGCCATTTAATTTAGAACTACCTGTAAATATGCCCGACGGAAGTAAAAAATGGTTAAACATAGTTGGTAAAGTGAATTCAAGCAATGGAAAAGTAAAAAAATTAGCTGGCACTGTCCAGGACATAACTGTCCATAAAAAACTAGAAGAACTACTTAAAGAAAAAAATTCAAAAGACGAGCTAACCGGATTATTTAATAGAAATTACTACGAACAAAAAATACAAGAATATATTAAAGAAGCTAAGCCTGTTAGCGTAGTTTATATAGACGTTGATGGTCTGCATTCCATTAATAATAACTATGGCCACTTAGAAGGTGACAATTTGTTAATAGATTTATCGAATATACTTATTACTAATTTCCGTGAAAATGATATTGTGTTTAGAACAGGGGGCGACGAATTTGTCACCATTATTCCATCCGACGAAGACGAAATAATATTAACTATTATTAAAAGAATAAAAAATGCTGTAGAGGTATACAATAAAATAAAAAATCATCCCCAGTTATCTATATCTATGGGCTACGAAAGCTCAAGTTCAAGCCAAAATTTATTGGCTATTATCGCAAAAGCAGATGAAGCAATGTTAGAATCAAAAAGGTCAAAAATGAATGGAAGAGATAGCGATAAATTTACAATCTAAATAAAATATATCTTAAGTGATTGTCTTTTTAATTTTATCAAATTCTTCCTCATTAATTTCACCTTTAGCATAACGTTCTTTAATAATACCCAACGGATCATTAGTGTCGTTTGTACTACCAATCCAGCCTTGGCTATGAGAATATTTACCAATTAGTATTACAAGCAAAAATATAACTCCTGCAATAAAAAGCACCGACACTGCTCCAATAAGTAAGTTACTGAAATCATTGCTACTTTCAACCATATGTCTTGGTTCGTAATATGCACTGTTCATTTTTTTCTCCTAAGTTATTATTTTTATAAAATACTACTCATTACTTAAAACTCGCTTAAAACTAAAAATTATTTAAATGACGTAATAAATACTCCTTATTGGATTAACTCGCAATAAAGTTGTATAGTCAGATAAATATGGAGTATAAATACTATCAAGGTAAACCCGCTGAAAAATGTGGGGTAGCGGCTGTATCAATTACGGATATAGATGACCAGCCAGCTTCCGTATATGTCGCTAGAATTCTTAGCCGCCTACAGCACCGAGGAGCCGAGGCTACTGGTATAACTAGCTATAACCCAAATACTGAATACCTGGAAAGTCTAAGGAAAATTGGCTTAGTACGCGATGTTTACACTGATAATGCCATGGAAGGTTTAGTTGGTAAGCTTGCTATAGGTCATAACAAATACTCTACATCCGGCCGGAAAGATGCGCATTTACAACCTTTTACAGACTACCAAACCGGGCTTGCACTTGCCCATAATGGAAATTTACCAAATACAGCTAGCCTAGACGAAGAACTAGAGAAAAGTTTTATAAAAATTCGTCACTGGAATGATTCTGAAAAAATGGGATTACTGCTATCTAATAATATTAGAAAAGGTATGGATCTAAAAGAGAGTATTACCGAGGCTTACCCATTTTTAGTTGGTGCTTTTTCGTGCGTAGCTTTGTACAACAAACAAATTGCCGCTTTTCGTGACCCTTATGGTATTAGGCCATTAGAGCTAGGATGTGCAAACAACGGGACAATGGTGTCGTCAGAAACTATTGGTTTAGAAATAGTCAATGCACAGCATGTTCGGAGTATTGAGCCGGGTGAACTAGTCATAATTGAAGACGGGACAGTACAGTCATACCAAATTGCTGAGCCAAAGCCTAAATTAGATATTTTTGAATTTGTATATTTCGCAAGGCATGACAGTGTTTTATACGGGAAAAGCGTCAACCAAGTACGCCAGTCTTTTGGTAGAAAATTGGCAGAAGCACATCCGCCAAAATACCTAGAAAAAGAAAACATAATAGTAGTAGCCGTGCCAGATACTTCAATACCGGCAAGTGAAGGTTATGCAGATGCTCTTGGACTTCAGCATACTCAAGCAATTTTAAAAGACCGTTTTACTAGTGGAAGGAGCTTTATGCAACCAACCCAAAAAGAGCGTGAATCGTACGTGAATTTAAAACATAATATTATGAGCGAGCAAATCGAAGGAAAAGACGTGGTCTTAATTGATGATTCAATAGTTCGGCTAAATACAATGCCTGGCTTAGTTAAAAGACTATACAAGCTAGGCGCTAAAAGTGTAAACGTGTTAATAGCTTCTCCACCAGTGAGGTATCCAGATTTTTACGGCATTGATACTCCCGACCAAAAAGAGTTGGCTGCAGCAAATATGACTGTAGAAGAAATGAAGGAAAAAATTGGTTGTCGTTATTTAGGATTTCTGTCAATAGATGAGATGGTTGAGGCTACTGGTATAGCTAAAGATAAATTTAACCTAAGCCCCTTCAACGGCATATACCCAATAGATATTGGCGACAATAAAAATAAGCTATACGAACCAACCGACAAACAATATATATAAATAATAATTTAGTTCCTACGTTATTAAGAATACTGTTATATATAAATATCTACCCAACTTGTGTAAATAGATGACATTGACAAAATACCTTTTACTTTTTATAATATAATTATCATCTACACCCTAGCCCTTGGAGGTGATCGAGATGGTGAAAGATGAAGAAGACATCCTGACGCTTATTGAGCAGGCAGGATTGTTGGATTACCTCCTAGACTTTAGGGACGTGACAAAGCATACAAGCTATGAACCGTTCATCGAGGGAAGGAGGTACGAATTGGTCTTCGATGATAAGGCTGATATAAGGCCTATCATCGCAAACGAGAAGCTTACAATCAGAAGCTTCAGTCGCAAAGATGACGGAACCCTTAAAGTTGTGGTCGTGATACTAGCAGAACCACAGATGCTAGGACACTACAACACCGAGCAGTTCGTCAAGAAACCATACCTTTCAGACCTAGAGGGTATGTCAAAAGAAAATTCCTGGTAAATCACCAGGTCCCGCATCTTGAAATATAGGTGCGGGTTTTTTCTTTACAATCTTATTGCATTATATTCATTTTTATTATATTATCTTTTTCATGACGACTAGTACCATCACTGCTGAATATCCAATAGATAGCAGGAGCGTAGAATTCCATCCAAGGATTAAGGCGATTGCCCTAATGATAGGTAAAGCAATCACTTGTTCTGATGTTTATTCTGAGCAAGAAGCTTCAGAAATTGCACATGCGATTGCCAGCAAAGATTTCGCTAAAGTTTTAGAAATTACAGATTCCTTAAATAGGATTAATCTTTCATCTGAGATTATTCGTGATGATAAAATATCTAAATATATTCCTGTTTGGAGTATTAGTAGTAATTTTATAAAAGAATATGAAGGTAAGGGTGGACTATTATACTTAATCGAACCTGAAAATTTACCAAAACTTAGCACAATAATTGATGAGCTACAGTTAAAATATATAAGTAATGAACTTAGCAAAGATGAGAAAATTGCTTACGTAAAATTACTTGAAACTCTTTTCTACATTTCATATTGCCAACAATCTAGTACCGGTCAGGATATTCCAACAAGAAACCAATGCACAGAGCCAAATGATAATATATTCACTGGTCAAAATATAATTCCGAGTAGATTTAAACATGGTAGAGGTGGTCTTCAAGGCCTTGCGTTTAGATCAGGTCGGTACCTTTCTTACATAGCATCTTCAAATGATTCTGAAAACTTACCACTAGGAAGACTTAGAGATGAATTATTAGATAATACAAAAGACACCATAGAAACAATTAATTCATTTGTATTACGTAAAGTACTAGGTGACAGTGCAAACTCTATGATTCAAGACATTAAAGAAATACTAGAAAATGAAGAGCTTTTAGAATTATTCCATGAAACTAAAGTAAATATCCTAGAAGAAATTGATGCGTACAACAATAAAGAAATCGTCAAAGCAAATCCTACAAATATTGAGTGGGACCCTACAGTCGACTTTTTAACGGCAGATTTAAGCGAAATTGATATTTTCCAAAATCCAAGCTCGCCTACGGATTTGTATTCACCCACCGAAACAAATAACGAAGATACTGATAGAGTTCGGTTAGATTATGATCGTATAAAATTTCTCCGTGAATTAGGAATTTTAATCATAGAATCGGGAAGAAATGCTTCTTTATTTAGGTCATTTAGCCTAGGCAACAGCAGACGTAGTGTGCACGATAGATACTTCTGTCTAAGTGTTGAGCACCCAGAGGACCCTACGAAAACCATTGCAATTGCCGATAATCCAGTAATGAGGCACAACGCCATCTATGTTGTCGATGAAGCCTGTACAAAAATAGATCCTGACAGTGGTATAACCTATGAATGGAAAGATGTAATTGGCTGTGGAAATAAACGTGATGCATATGAAATGGGTGCATACATTTTGTATCATAGTGGCAATTGGAAGGATGACATAATAAAAATAGTGCAAAATGGTTTAGAGCATAGGGTGTCTAGGCCTATAGTAGTATCTGCTCTAGATGCACCAGAAAATGAAGAAGATACTATTATAGATCTTACTACTTCAAATAATGATGAAGCTACCAAAGATGATACCGAAAGCCCATCAGAACCAAGTTTACAAGATGAAATTAAGGATAAAGAGCCAGAGCAAGAAATTGAAGAGGAAATAAATTTAGTAAATGAAGTGCTCAACGATATTGCCCGGCTAAAGAATGAGCGTGATCAGTTAAAGAGAGAAGTTGAAGAAGCTACAGCAACTAATTTGGAGCTAGTTAGGCAAAAAGAAATTGCTTTAAATCGGCAAAAAGAAATTGAACGTATGCATGCTGAAGAAATAAAGAAAATCCAAGAAGATTCTGAAGCAAAATCTAAAGAAGATAAAAAGCGTATAGAAGTTTTAGAAGCTCAAAGAGATTCATTACAAAAAAGTCTCAAAAACATTATCGACGCTTTAAACTAACTTATAATTTATTGCTCATATGCTCAGCAAATATTTTGGTATTGGGTCGGTATTTACGTCCCCAATTATTATATCGGCTTCATCCTTAAGTTCTTGCACCGCATTATCTACAGCAACCTTAGTACCAACTGCATCAAAAATCTGTAGGTCATTATAGCCATTTCCTATTCCAATAGTTTCAGTTCTTTCAATACCATTCTGTGTCTGAATTCTTTCAATAGCTTTCGTCTTACTAGCTTCTTTATGTGCAACTAAGACATCAACCCCATCAATACTATACCCGTTCATTTTTACCGCACGAACATCATCTAACTCATTGAAGTTATCAATTAGCTCGTTGGCACGCTCGTGGCTTAGCCCTATAATGTCCATTAATAAACACGTTTCGCTTTTTAATAAACGATTAAGCTCCCAACCACCGTTTTCATAATCTTCCGCCTTATAATCATTAAATAATATCTTAGTTTCGGGATATTTACTTAGGATTGATTTGATTTTATTTAACTGGTAATTAGGTAAGTAAAATGATTCTGTAATTTGATAGGTGTATGGGTTCACAATCATAGAACCACCACCCAAAATACATGGTGCAGTAAAATGTGCCGATTGAAGCACGGGTAAAGACCAACTATAAGACCTACCAGTCGCACAGCCAACTATAATATCATCACGAATTTGCTGTACAGTATTTATAAATTTCAGGCTTGGTAACTGTTTAGTAGGGGAATCCAATAATGTTTGATCTAAATCTAAAATTACAAGCTTAGGTTTATTCATTTGTAATAATTATACATATAGTCTAGCAAGATCATATATAATAATTTCTAAATATGAAAAATGGACATCCTTCTATCAGCAGAATGTCCATTTTAATAACCTAGCTAATGGCTATCTATTTTGGCGACCGTATCCACCTTGGCCTTGCATTGTACCATCGTGTGTTGCAGTTGCATGACGATTATTTTGCCATTCAACTCTTTTTTGAACTTCTTCGGCACTTAGGCCCTTAGCTTGCCAACGCGCTTTAGAGGCTTCAGTCATTTTAGCCTGATAATCGGCAGTGCTAATTTTCTTATCAGCAATAATTTTATCCATTGTCTTACTTTTTAGTGCTTCAGTTAGCTCAGCTGAAGACATGCCAACTGCTTTTGCTCGAGCATCTAAAGATGCCTGATAGCCACTACCCGCACCCATACCAGCTCCAGATCCATCATGTAAACCTACGCTACTTCCAGAACGAGCCTGTTGTTGCGCTGTCTGGGCATTTGCTACAAATGGAACAGCCGCAAAAGCTCCTATTACCGCAAAACCAGCTATGCTACCTAGTATTAATTTATTTTTCATACGCAACTCCTATTCTTATTATATTTGCATATATATTACAGTTGATCCTACAAAATTATTTCAATAATTATTTTGTAAATTATAGCCTCGGCCATTGCCAGGGCCATTTCGCTGTACACTACTATTACCTGAATGATTATTTTGTTTAGTATGGTGACCAATATTGGTATATGACAACCCTATACCAATAAACACTGAAACTATTAAAAATATTAAAATAATTGTGCTGATTTTATACCTGTACAGTCGGCTATATTTACGTAATAACCAGAAGGCCATACCAGCTAGTAATAATGACAATACAACTGACCACCATGGAAATGTGGCTATTGTTTCACTAAGATTTTGTCGAGCACCATAAGCAGGGGTAGAAGCAGTTTGTATACGAATTAAAAACGTTAGTATGCTTATAAAGTATGCAAATGCCAAACCAGCACCCAAACTTGCTACAATACCTAAAAGCCAAAGAAAAGTGAAAAATAGACGTGGCTTCATTCGGACAGAACCACTATGTATTTTATTCATTACCTCGGATTGTATTTCTGTTGTATTGCTCTTTTTAGTCATCGCTTTAATCCTTTCTTCTCACAAATCCGCTTAAGCATACTTTTGCCCCTCGAAGCCCATACCCCAACAGTTGAAGCGGGTATATGCAATACATCTGCAATTTCGTTATATTTCATATTCTCATAATACTGAAGCATTAATACCTCGCGATATTTAATATCTAGGCTATCCAAGCAGGCTTTCACATCTCCTTGTAATATTGCTGTATCAATATCTTGAATTGTGCTGGCCTCATAGGTTCCTTCGGCGATCTCTTCGACATCT
This sequence comes from uncultured Candidatus Saccharibacteria bacterium, assembly GCA_964477125.1. Classification (GTDB taxonomy): domain Bacteria; phylum Patescibacteriota; class Saccharimonadia; order Saccharimonadales; family CAIOMD01; genus DALYDK01. The sequence goes on from CAYZCZ010000001.1 coordinate 98,704, forward strand.
AATCCGCCAACAATATGTTTGTCACGCTTCACCGCATTCATTGCCTCGTTATGAGCTATACGATAAATCCATGAAGAAAATTTATACTTTGCGTTAAAACCTTGTAAATTTTTGTAACATTTAATAAAGGTGTCTTGAACCACGTCGCTAGACATTGCCTCGTTGTGTATTAAGTAAATAACATATCTCATAAGTCTGGGCTCATACCTATGCATAAGTTCAGCAAAAGCATCTACATCGCCATTGATTACTTTTAATACAATTTCTTCGTCTTTTGTATCGGACAATTTATGCATATATATAGTTTAACGCGATAATTGCCTATTAAATGCAGATAGATGTTTTTTTGATCCACTTAACAATGATCCATAAACAGATTTTATATCTGTATCAGAACTGCTTAAGCTTGAAAGGGAACTATTTAAATTTGCAATATCCAGTTCTTCTATAGCTACTCCAACCTTGAGTGCATCAATGGAACTATTATTGCCTTGGGCAATTAATTTATTGTATAAATCTTGTAGAGATTGATCTTTAAAGACGCCTGCAGATGCACTCCTTGGGTCAGATATATTTCTGCTTTGCATAACGCTAAGTAACTGGTTCTGATGGTTTTGCTCACTATTTTGAATATTACTAAAAACTCGTGATCCCCATTTATCATATATAGCTACATAAACATCATGGGCTAGTTTTTCTTCTTCTATCATATATTCTAATGACCTAGAGCTTGTAGTTACATTTACTGGAGCAACAGTATTGGCGCTAGGTTCAGTAGGAGTAAATTTTGTATCATTATTAATCCTTTGGCCACCATTACGCCCCTTGCCCTGGATATTTTGTGCAACCGTCTTGCTATCTTTTTGCACAATAATTAAGCCACCAATAATAACTAACGTTGCAATAATGAATATAGACAATGCTTGATTCTTAGATATCCTTGTGATTTTAGCTAACTTCATATATAAACCTTTCTGCTCATACTTGTAATACAACTTACGAATGTAATATATTTCAACAATATTAATCCAATAACTTTGATAGTTTAGCAAGGCAACTTTATTGCGTAAAAAAAGTATATTAATGAGCGAACAACTCCTCACTAATTAAGGTTGTGTTTTTGACCATGCTGATACCCCGCCAGAAACAATAGGCCTAAAATAGCAAGCTACTTTTTATTAAGACAAAAGGACTACAAAAACGATATTGAATGTTGATATACTAAAGCTGTAACTAAAGGAGGTCTTGGTGAATTGTCCAGTAGATAACGAACAGCTATTAATGTCAGATAAGCAAGGCGTAGAAATAGATTATTGTCCAAAATGTCGCGGAGTATGGTTGGATAGGGGGGAGCTAGATAAAATTATCGACAAAGCTAGTAGCCTACCTGGCTCAGGTAGTGTATATCAACAACCAACCCCTAGCCAACAACCACCACAGTACAATAATTATCAGCAGCAGCGCTCCGAGCCTCAACCACAATACGACCAAAGGCAATATTCTGATAAACACGATGATGATTATAAATACAAGAAAAAGAAGAAAAAAGAAAACTTTCTGGGCGATTTATTTGATTTCTAGCCTGCTATAATAAAACATAATAATATGGCTGAAACGAAAAATTATTAGGTGACAACTATTCTGCTATTCTGTTTATTTATATTTCTTGTTATTTTATGTGGCTTTTTTGTAGCTTCTGAATTTGCACTATTAACAGTTCAAAAACAAACAATACAAAAACAAGCCAATAGTGGTGATAAAAAAGCTAAAGGCGTGCTGACTGCACTTTCTACCTTATCAACACAATTATCGGGCACACAAATTGGCATTACTGTATCTTCGCTCGCCATTGGTTTAATAAGCGAGCCATTGCTGGGGCCAATAATTGAAGAGCTATTAAATTTTACAAATATTAGCGAAAAACAGGTTTCGTTCATTGCCGTTATTGTTGGGACAATTACGGCTACTGTCATTACAATGCTTTTCGGTGAATTAATACCTAAGAATATAGCAATAGCAAAACCAGTAGCAGTAGTAAAGTTTGTTCAGGGAAAACTACGTATTTTCAATAAAATTATGTATTTTCCAATAAAATTTCTTAAAAAAAGTGCAAATTTATTTTTAATACTAGTTGGTGTTAAGCCCAAAGACAAACTGGCATCGGCAAGATCGGCAGATGAATTAATGTCAGTGGTTCGTCGCTCAGCCGAAATGGGCATGCTACCAAAACAAACTGCTTTGTTATTAGAAAGATCAATGCAATTCGACGACATGATAACTAAAGATGTTATGACGCCCCTATTTAGAATAAAAACTATAAATAGCGATGAAAGTATTAACGATTTATTTAAACTTTCAAAAAAAACCGGACATTCTCGCTTCCCAGTCTATAAAAACAACGAAATTATTGGGCTAGTACACATTAAGCAAGCGCTATCTATTCCAAATGAAAAACGAACCATAACAGCAATAGAAAAAATATTAACAAAACCAATTTTTATTCCTTCTGTGTTAAAGCTAGATTCATTATTACCCCTTCTGCAAAAAAGCAAATTTCAAACTGGTATAGTCATTGACGAATACGGCGACATAGACGGTATGGTAACCATTGAAGATCTTATAGAAGAACTAGTCGGAGAGGTGCATGACGAGCACGATCCAACAAGCAAAAGAGTAGTAAAGCTTACAAAAAATAGTTGGCGACTTGCTGGCATATTACGCCTTGATGAAATAGCAATACAAACCGACATTTATTTGCCTGAAAACGAGGAATACGAAACTATAGGTGGCTTATTATTCGACAAGCTAGAACGTTTGCCAATTGTTAACGATCAAATAACTGTCGATGCTGTCAATCGAAGTGGGACTAAAATTATAGCAACACTAGCAGTACAGGCTATGGATAACCGCCGAGTTGATCAAGTTATTATGAAAATCAGGAAAGTGAACAATAAATAATGTCTATTGGTTTGGCTATTATTATTGGATTTTTAGCCTTAGCTGGAAATGCTTTTTTTGTCGGCGCAGAATTCGGTTTGGTATCTGCTAGAAGGAGTAGTATAGAGAACCTTGCTAACAAAGGCTCCAAATATGCAAAGAAAACTTTATTTGCTATGGAAAATGTTTCAATAATGTTAACCACGGCTCAATTTGCAATAACATTATTTTCACTTATATTAGGTGCAGTTTCCGAACCTTTAATTGCCAACCTACTAGCAAAGCCTCTCGGTAATTTAGGCTTAAATAGTACAGGCGTGCACATTATTTCTATAGGTATGGCTCTTTCAATTATGACTTATATACACGTTGTTATAGGTGAAATGATTCCAAAATATTTAGCCATAGCACGGCCTGAAAAAACTGCAATAATGCTTGTCCCAGGGCTAGTGTTTGTATTTCAGTTGCTAAAACCAATAGTATTTGCACTTAATAGTTTTGCGAATGTATTTTTAAAAATGATTAAAGTTACTCCAAAAGACGAAATAACAAGCGTGTACACTAGGGACGAAGTTGCAGGTTTTATATATGAATCAGCTAACGAAGGGCTAATAGACGATGAAGAAGTTGAATTATTAAAAGGAGCATTACTACTAGATGAAGTTGCGCTCGAAAAAATACTTATAACCTTAGATAGTGTCATTGCAATTAACCCAAAAAGTACAGTTAAAGATATTCAATTATTAGTTAATAAATATGGCTTTTCGAGATATCCAGTAATTTACAACAATGAATGTACTGGCTATGTACACATTAAAGATTGTATTGATATAGACGAAAGCAACCTAAATGAACCACTTAACAATAAATATATTAGACCATTGTCAAAAATTAGTACTAATGAATCTTTAAGAAGTGTTCTATCAAAAATGCAAAACGAGCGCTGTCATCTTGGCTTAGTGTATAACAAAAATAAAGCAATCGGTGTAATTGCCCTTGAAGATGTACTAGAAATACTAGTTGGTACAATCCACGACCAAACTCATCGAAAGTTTTAAAATTTATATTTTTGCTAATTATAACTTGCAATTCACATGCCTAAAGCAAATAAGTAGATGCGCGAAAATTATATTGATATTTATTGAAATGCTATTGTGATTTGTTTACAATCATGGCTGTGAAGACAAATAAAAAGTATTTTATAATAGGACCAGTAATATTAATAGCAATAATTATTGTTTGCGCCGTTTTGTTTAGTAAAAATAGCCATAATAACGACATAAAAGACGACCCTCCGACTGGAAGGGTGAGTGAATGTCAACAATTTGCAAGTTCTTACATTGGCTTAAATGAGCAAGATGCCATTACAACAGCCAATAAAGATAATCTTACATACCGGGTTACAGAACGTAACGGTGAAGGTTTGCCGTCAACTATGGATTATTCACCGAATAGGCTAAACTTTGCTGTAACAAACAATAAAATTGTATCTGCTAATTGCGGCTAATAATATAAGCTTGGGCCTTAGCTTATAAAAAATTAGGATATTTTGTGATTTTAAAATTTTAAACTAAATTTATGCAAAACTGACTTTCGCAAGTGCCAAAAGGCGATATATCCTGGGAGTAATGGTATCCAGTAGCTTATTAACCTATACAGCATAGTAACGCTAATTGCATCTACAGTACTTAGTCCCGCAATAGTTAAGCCGGCATATATTCCGGCTTCCGCGGAACCTAAGCCACCCGGAGTTGGTACCAATGATGCCATAATATTACCTGCCGTATATACTAACAACGCTTGGACCAGGGTTAAATCCACACCCAAAGCCTGCGCGCTTGCATATATTGCGAAGATTCCGGTAAATGTCCCCAGCCCGTTTAGTAATACCGCCAAGGCCAAGTCTTTTGGTCTATTTCTATAACTTTGTATATTACTTAACAGACTTTTTATAAAAGTATTAACTTTATTTTTTATAGAGGGTATTTGATATATTAAGAATATTAAAAATATGATCGCTATTATTATATAGATTATCTTATTTATATGTATGTTGTACGATTGAGTATCGACAATATCAAATGTAAATCCACTGATAACAAACCCAATTATTATTATAATAATGTAAGCTACTGCATTAGTAAGCCCATTTGCTGCAATAACTGCCGTAGCTTGTGTAGCTGTATGCTTTTTTTGATTAAGGTAGTACATATTTAAAGCAACAGTACCTAATCCGCTAGGTAAAATTCTACTAACAAATAGTTCGGCGCATTCTACTTGCAAGGTTAGCTTAAACACTAGTTTATGCAAAGCTAATATAATATACTGCAATGTTAAGGCCAAAACTCCAGAAAAGAATACAACCAACCCCAATATAACCCACACAAGATCAGCATTTTTTAATGCTAATAAACTTGCTTTCAGTGCATCTATCTGCGGTATTAATACCCATAGGGCTAAAGTTAAGATTAAAGCTAGGATAATAAAGTTTTTGTATCGCTTAGCTAGGTTTTTAAAAGTTTGCATACATGCATAAGTATATACTTACACTGAAGTTTTTGTGGCAAATTGAAAATACATTTGCCAAAAACACCCTTACGGGCTAAAGGGCGGGGAAGACAATACTTTGTCTTCCCGTTCGAATCCCAGCCAACGCTTGTCATGAAAAAAGCCGGACATAAAAGTCCGAATATTTTCTTGGCTAGGCATAATTGACGAAGTTAGAACTGCATTGGTTTCTTCCTAATTTAAAGATTAAATTGTTTATATGTATATTTGTTACATCTTTTTGTTACTAAATTGGTAATTTAATGAGTTGTTTTTGAAATAATTATCAGTGAATTGATGTATTACAAATATGATAGAGAAAAATCGGTCTATTTAATGAAACAAAAACGTCTATTTAAAGAAGCAATACGGAGTATTTGGTCGCAAAGAGCGCGATCTTTCTTAACTTCGCTTGGAATTATTATTGGGGCAGCTACTGTAATACTTGTAATAGATTTTGGCGAAGGAGCGAAGGCTGATATTGCAAAACAATTCTCCAATTTATCAGTTACTACAATATTTATCAACGCGCCATCAAATTCTGACGGCACTGAATCTAAGCTCAGCTACGAAGATTCAATTATAATTCGTGAAAAGGCAGAGAACATTTCTGGGGTTGCGCCAGTTCTAAGCGGAAAGGTATCAGTTGCATCAGAATCCGCTGCCGAACAAATCAATGTTGTGGGCACTAGCGTTGATTTTGCTAAACTTTCCAACTTAAGCTATAGCTCAGGTAATTTTTTCAGTTCTGAACAAGAAGAGTCGAAAAAAAGAGTAGTTGTTATAGGGTCTGGTGCAGCAGAGATATTGTTTGGTGATAATACAAGTAACGTTATTGGCCAAAAGGTTAACATCAATAAAAAAACTTACGAAGTAATTGGTGTTACGGCAGAAAAAGGTGGATCTTTTGGGCCTATCAGTATAGACGATAGTGTTTTTATGCCATTTCTAACAGCAGAAAGATATGCACTTAATAGTGGGGGTAAAATGACTATCAATGCTTCTGCGACAGACCTAAAATCAATAGATATAGCAATGGACGAAATAACTACAATATTGCGCGATGAACACAACCTAGCTCCTGGATCGATAGATGATTTTAAGTTAAAAGATATGGGCAGTAATGTGGTCGCGGCCAAAGAATCAACTAAGACCATGACACTATTGCTAAGTGCAGTTGCAGCAATTGTACTACTAGTTGGCGGCATTGGCATTATGAATGTAATGTATATTAACGTTACAGAAAGAACGCGAGAGATAGGTCTCCGCAAAGCTTTGGGTGCTAAGAAAAAACAAATTATGTTGCAATTTTTGACTGAGGCTATCGTCATTTCATTAGTTGGTAGCTTAGTGGGCATAGCGCTTGGGCTTGCTCTTTATCCGCTAGCTGATCATTTTGGGATGAAGGTTGCACATACCTGGTGGGGCGTATTTGTGGCGTTGGCATTTTCGTTGAGTATTGGGATCTTCTTTGGCTATAACCCAGCCAAGAAAGCTGCAAATTTAAACCCAATAGAAGCACTAAGGTATGAATAGTAAAAGAATAAGGAGTTACAAATGAAGAAAATAATAATTATAGTATTAGTGGCAGTAGTTTTGGTTGCTGGTGGAATATTTGGATATATTGTAACTAGGCCAAAGAATATAACAGCAGCTAAGAACTCAACTAGCACGTCACCAACACCGGCTCAGGAACAGGGCCAACCAGCAAGATCTGCAGAAATAAAAGGAATCGTCAAATCAATAGAAGGTAATGAAATGCTTGTTGCGAATGAAATTGATTCAGTTGAGCTAACCCCAGAACAACAAGCGGCTAAAAAAGCTGAAAGACAGGCTATGAGCCAGGAAGAAAGACAGGCGCTTAAAGCCCAAGAAACAGCCGTAGCAAAAATTGAAAATTCAAATATTATGATTCCTGTTGGTGTGCCAATCAAAAAAACTACCGGAGATGCAAGTGGAACGCTTGTCGGGTCTGAATTATCTGAGATCAAAGAAGGTAGCTATGTATCAATATGGGTTGATAATTATAAAGCCAATAGTCAATCAGTTGTATTTGTAAAATTAAAGTCAACGGCAAACTAGGATAAGAAAATGATAAATATAATTAAAGAACATAAAAAATTATTCGCAGCAATAGCTATTGGTCTAGCGATACTAGTTGTATTTTTATGGTTGTTCATATTTAATAAATCATCTGAAGCTAAGCCAAAAATTTCTGAAGGCAAAGCAAAAATAGACAGTATATACGTATCTGTTGAAAATGATGGTGTAGTAACAGCAGAAAAAGTTGTACTTAACTTCGCGCAAGCCGGTACGCTTAAGGGCCTAAACTATAAAGTCGGGGACAAGGTTCAAGCTGGTGATCAACTGGCAGAATTGGATGAGTCAAAGCTAATAGCACAAGTTAGCCAGGCACAGTCTACATATTACGCAAATCTAGAAAAAGCTAATAGACTTTCACCTGGCGGTGAAGAAGTTGTATTGAAACAACGTGCGCTAGATGCAACGCGTAGCGCACTGGCTGCAGAACAAAACATATACAATGATGTAGTCTCAAAATCCGGAGTAGGTAGTTCACAGGAGCTGGCAGAAGCCGCTAAGTTACGAAAAGCTGAAGCAGACGTAGCCAGTGCAGAAGCACAGCTAGCATTAACCAGTGCATCTAAAACTGATGCTCAGTACATAGCTAATGCTTCATATGCGAATCTACAGATTGCTAGAACGGCTGTTTATGATACAAGAATAATATCGCCAATATCAGGAATTATCACTGCTGTAAATGGTGCTATTGGCCAAACCGTAGGTGGAACCCAAGCAAATACTGCCGGTTTCATTACTGTTGCAAATCCAGCTTCGGCTGTATTAGTAAGTAACTTCGACGAAGAGGATATTGCCAAGATTAAAGTTGGACAGTCTATCAAAGCAGAGTTCACTTCCCTGAACACAACGTTAAACGGCACGGTCACTTATGTATCACCTATAGCTAAAATCGACCAGAACGGGGCCGCAACATATGAGGTAAGATCAACCTTTGACCCGAAGAACTATACTGTTCTCGACGGTATGAACGCGTCTATCAAATTCATCACTAAACAAGTAGAGAAAACTGTTGTTATCCCAAATAAAGCAGTAAAAATATCAGATGGCAAATCTTACGTTTCATTCTATGATGACAATCGTAATATAGCGACAAAGGCCGTAACCACTGGATTTACAGATGGCAAATCCGTTAGCGTCACAACAGGCATGAATAGTGGTGATGAATATTTAATAATCGAATAATTATGTTAAAACCTATTATAAAAACCGATCATTTGTCAAAAAGCTATTTTCTAGGCAAGCAAAAGATAGATATTCTATTAGACATAAACTTCAGCATTATGCCAGGTGAATTTGTGGCTCTCATGGGTCCGTCAGGCTCTGGTAAATCGACGCTTATGAATATAATTGGCTGCTTAGATACTGTAAGTACAGGAGAATATTATTTAAATGGTCAGAATATTGCAAGCAAAAATGATGACCAGCTAGCAGATATACGTAATAAAACAATTGGCTTTGTGTTCCAAACATTTAATTTGCTGCCTAAACTTAGTGCCTTAGAAAATGTAACTCTACCATCTTTATACGGAGACCGTGATTTAACTGAGAATGCTAAAAGCTTAATGAGCAAGGTTGGTCTAGACGATAGGCTCGACCATAGGCCAAATGAGCTCTCTGGTGGTCAACGCCAACGTATTGCTATTGCTCGGTCTTTGTTAATGGACCCACCAATTATTTTAGCGGATGAGCCAACCGGTAATTTAGATAGTAAGTCTGGGGAAGAAGTAATGAAAATATTTCAATCGTTAGGCAGGGAGGGTAAAACTATAGTAATGGTAACTCATGATGCAAATATAGCATCTTATGCTCACAGAGCTATACATTTAAAAGACGGAGCTATTCAAATATAGAACTATATTAAAAATAGTTAAACGTAGAACAATACAATTTTATGAATGGAGCATATCAGTTTAATGTTTTTTACACATTTCAGTACATTCATTTTTAGCTAGGGTGGAGGGATTCGCCTTGAAACGAAAGAAAATTATTTTCGTTAATCCAACCCCAACTCCCTTTGGTCGTTTTGGGGCAAGGGGCGGTGATTGCAGACATGCAATCTCGTTCGAATCCCACTTCCGCTCAATCAAATTAAAAAGACTCGAGATAAACCTGAGTCTTTATAATTTGGCTA
>CAYZCZ010000002.1:0-22316 GCA_964477125.1 uncultured Candidatus Saccharibacteria bacterium
AAATAACCCCAAAAAAGTTTGAGATCAATTGCTACTAGCATTACAAAACCAGCCAGCAAATACAGCACTACTTCAATTTTATCTAGAGCAAGTAATTTTAGGATATCTTTCATTTTTATTCTTCATATTTATTTTATCACACCAGATTGATGGCAACCGAAAGGCTAAATGAGATTTAACCTTGGAAATTTTACATACAAAAAGAGCCTACAGAGGGGGTGGGCACCGCTGTAGGCTCATTTCAGCCTTCAACCCTGGGAGATATTCCCACGCTTCGTGATTTCCACCTCACAGATATCTCGAGGGGTTGAGCATTAGGTTAAAGGCGTTAGTTAGTCTTAGAACGCTTATCTGCCACTAAATAAATGATGGCAAGCGCAAAGCAACGTGGAGGGTAACAACGAAGCCGCACGTTCTAAAACTATCTAACTCTACTAACATAGTGTTAGAATTTGGGGGGTTATAAGGTGCTTTAAGTGAAACCTACTAGATCACACTTACGGGTCACATAATAGCATTTATTACTATTATTGTCAATACTATTTTTAAATATGAATAATCTACTTACTATACGTCCTAGCTCACCAAATTATCCTAGAAAACTTAGGGAATTAACTGATGCCCCGGAGAAGTTATATATTAAAACCTCAACCGGCCAATGGGAAGATCTAATCAACCGACCAGCGGTTGCGGTCATTGGTAGCAGAAAATTAACTAACTATGGCCTGGGAGTTACTGAAAAGCTAGTTGCCAAACTAGTAGCCAGAGGAATAGTTATTGTCAGCGGACTAGCCTTGGGTATTGATGCCGTGGCCCATAAAACAGCGGTAGAGTGCGGTGGCCAAACAATTGCCGTTTTGCCAAGTGGTGTAAACCATATTTATCCGGGGAGTCATGCCGGACTAGCAAATAGAATATTGCAAACAGGAGGAGCTTTGGCTAGCGAATATTCTCCAGATGAAAAGGTGGCTTTTAAATCAAATTTTATTGCTCGAAATAGAATTATTGCTGGGCTAGCCGATGCATTACTCATTCCAGAAGCGGCTAAAAAAAGTGGCAGTTTGCATACAGCCAATTTTGGCCTGGACCTAGGTAAGGATATATTCGCTGTCCCAGGGCCAATTAACAGCCCTGCTAGTGAAGGCTGTAATAACTTAATAAAAGCTGGGGCAATAATGGTGACTGATGTTTCAGATATATTACAGGCACTACATATCAACAGCAATAATAGCCATAGTAATCCTGTGGAAATTATCGCCAGTACTCAGTCAGAACAAATAATTATTAATCTTATTATTAGTGGCATTACAGATGCAGAAGAATTGCTAATAAAAAGTAACCTGCCAGTTCAAGAATTTAATACGTCATTAAGTATGTTAGAAATTTCGGGCTATATTAAACCCTTGGGCGGTAACAACTGGGCTTTACAGTAAAGTAATATTTAGTATATTTTATTAGTTACAATGCCGGTTATGGCACGACCCTCTAACAAAGGAAAATGATGAAAAAGTCACTGATATTTGTAATGGCATGCAAATTCATTGCCTGAGCATGGTCTACAGACCTATTAGCCTCATGGATATGGCTACTATCAGCAATCCTAATTATGGCAAGCATAGTTTATTATGGAGCTGTCATGGGAAGCGAAAGCCTTGAAATAGAAGATACAGAAACTGGTCTAAAGCTCTACTGGTCATCACTCGGCATGATGCTAATGGGTTTCGTCTCACTATTATCAATCACTATATAGTGGTCTAAAAGTGACAATCTGTTTACCTTATTAATTTCGATGGCAAGCTGGAGTATCCTGCTTCTGCACATTACGTTTGGATTTGTAATCTTTTATGACCGTTTGATTACCAAGTACAAACCGGGCAAGTACTAAGGTTGGTCTTGGACCGAACGAAATATTCTAAAAATATGTTTGGTTCGGCCCGACTGGCTTTTTTCATTTATGTAGCCAACCATGAATAGCACTAACTTAATAGAAGTTACATATATATAAGACTTGCATTTAAATCAATAAAGCTTTAGCCTAAAGAACTGAATATGTCTAAAAAGAATTTAGTAATTGTTGAAAGCCCGGCCAAAGCCAAAACTATTGAGAAGTTTTTAGGTAAAGACTACGAAGTTAAAAGTAGCTTCGGCCATATTCGTGACCTTCCTAAAAAAGGCATAAGTATAGATAAAGAAAATAATTTTGAGCCAACCTATGAAATTCCGGCCGACAAAAAAAGAGTTGTCGCTGACTTAAGAAAATCTGCAAAAACAGCGGATACTATTTGGCTAGCAAGTGATGAAGACCGCGAAGGGGAAGCTATTGCTTGGCATTTAAGTGAAGCCCTAAAACTAGACCCAAAAAATACTAAACGAATAGTTTTCCACGAAATTACCGAACCAGCCATTAAAAATGCTATCCAAAACCCCAGGAATGTAGATATTAATTTGGTAAACGCCCAGCAGGCTAGGCGAGTACTTGACCGTTTGGTTGGTTATGAGCTATCACCAGTTTTATGGAAAAAGGTTCAGCCTGGGCTAAGTGCTGGTCGAGTTCAATCAGTGGCTGTCCGATTAATTGTTGAGAGAGAACGCCAAATCAGGGAGTTTACAGCTGAAAGTTCATACCGAATCCAAGCTACTTTTACAAAAGATAAGCAAGAAATTGAAGCCGAGCTAAACTCACGACCGGCTAGCGAGCAAGATGCTAAAAAATTCCTAGAAGATATTGCCACCGCCAATTTTACAGTTAGTGCGGTAAACAAAAAACCAAGCGAGCGTAACCCTTCGGCTCCTTTTACAACTAGTACACTCCAGCAAGAGGCGGCCCGTAAACTCGGCTTTAGCGTTAAACAAACCATGACAGTCGCTCAGAGATTATACGAAAATGGGCACATAACTTATATGCGAACCGACAGTACCAATGTTTCTAATATTGCTCTAGGTGCTACTGCTGATTACATTAAAAAAAATTATGGGCAAAACTACCACCAAGTACGCCAGTTTAAAACTAAAAATTCTTCTGCCCAAGAAGCCCATGAAGCTATTCGACCTACAAACTTAAATAATCTGGAATCTGGTGCTGATGCTAACCAGGCAAGGCTTTATCAGCTTATTTGGCGACGAATGGTAGCTAGCCAAATGGCACCAGCCAAAACCGAACGAACCGAAATAAGTATTTTAGCCAATACCCGACCAGAAATATTTGTCGCCAAAGGTGAAATATTAATTTTTGACGGATTTTTGAAAGTTTATGGTGGTGGCAAAGAAGATGCACTTTTACCAAATGTTAGTAATGGGGACCTGTTAATTGCCCAGCAAATAATCGCCCGCCAAACATTTAGTCGTCATCCATCCCGTTTTACAGAAGCAAGCCTTGTGAAAACGTTAGAAGAACTAGGCATTGGCCGACCAAGTACCTACGCACCAACAATTAGCACAATCCAAACCCGTGGTTATATAGAAAAGGCTGATTTAGAGGGTGAAGAAAGAGATATTACAGTTTTAAGTCTTAAAGACGGCAAAGTAACTCAAAAAGAGGAAATTGAAACCTATGGAGCAGATAAATCTAAACTATTACCAACTCATTTAGCGGATGTAACAACTGACTTTTTAGTTAAATATTTCGATAAAGTTATTGATAGTAATTTTACCGCTAAAAAAGAAGAAGAATTTGACGAAATTGCTGACGGCAAATTAGTTTGGCAAAAATCTATCAAAGATTTTTATAAAGATTTTCATCCTTTAATATCTGTGGCCGAAGGGGCTAGCAGAAGTGAAACTTCCCAAGCCAGAGAACTCGGTAGCGACCCAAAAACTGGCAAGCCAATCTTTGCACGATATGGAAAATACGGTTTAATGCTACAGAAAGGTGCCACCGAAAGCGAAGACAAGCCCCAGTTTGCTCCATTCCCAAGTGGCATTAGACTAGAATCTATAACCCTAGAAGAAGCTCTTGAAATGTTTAAATTGCCCAGAGTGGTGGGCGCTTCAGAAGATGGGCAGGAAATAAAGGCCAATATAGGCCGTTTTGGACCATATATCCAAGTAGATAAAATTTATGTTTCCATAAAACCATTAGATCCATTTGAGATTGATGAAGAAAAGGCTCGTGAGCTATATAAAGCCAAGTTAGAGCTTGAAGCGAATAAACAGGTCAAAGTATTCGAAAAAGATAATATCAAGGTCCTGCGCGGTCCTTATGGCCCTTATGTGACAAATGGAAAGGCCAATGCTCGCATACCAAAAGCTATTGAACCAGATAAAATAACCCTAGAAGAAGCAACGGCTTTATTAGCTAAAGCAAAACCAGCTAAAAAACGTATAGTTAAACGACGTAAAACTAAATAAATTAAATCAGTTATCTTAATAAAATTACATCTCAAATAAGAACTTAAGGCACTAGTCAACTTCTTATGTACACTGTATGCAATGTTGTCTAGTTTGTGCTACAATAATATTAGTCAAACATACTATTGACGACAGTAGTTATTTGTTTTACTATATATGTAATCTATTCGTTCACTAAAAATAGGAGAGACCGACAAATATGACCACATCAGATAAGGTAACTGGCGTTTCCAGTTTAAATTTAGAATCTGTAATTAACGATGTTCTGTCTTCTATTGATCGTGAGCGCGAACGTGAAGTAGTTTCTAGGCGCTTCGGGCTATTCGACCGCAAAGAAACTTTAGAGCAAATTGGAGAACTTCTTGGAATTACCCGCGAAAGAGTAAGACAACTTGAAAAAGCAATTGTCACTAAGTTAAAAGTTTCAGCCTCCGAAGGCAAACTAGCTAGTTTAAACCTAGCACAAGAAACTATATTAGATATTGTCAAAACCAATGGCGATGTTATGCGAATTAGCCAGTTAGCCAAACTACTAACAGACGATGGTACCAAAATTGACCAATCTAGGCTTGGATTTGTAGCTGAACTTTGCCCGAACTTAGCATGTATAGAAGAAAGTGACCATTTTTACTCAGCAACTGGAGATAGGCAAAAGTACGATGAAAAAACTATTCGTGAACAAACCAATAAAGTAGTCGAGACAATCAAAAAGACAATTGGTGAACCTGCAACTATTAAGAAAATCGCACAGGTTTACGGAAGTGAAGACGTCGCTCATGTTGAGGCAATCGCATCTATATCTAAGCACTTAGCCAACCTAAATGGTCGCTGGGGCTATATTAAATGGCCAACAGTAAACCCTAAGAATATTCGCGATAAAATATATGTCATATTAAGTGAAAATGGCTCCCATATGCATTTTAATGAAATTGCTTCGTCTATTAGAGATAGTGAATTCAAACGAAAAGATGTAACAACTCAAGCAATCCACAATGAACTAATTAAAGATAAACGATTTGTACTTATAGGTCGTGGAATTTATGCCTTAGATGAATGGGGCTACAAAAAGGGAACTGTTGCAGATATTATTGCTGAAGTACTAAGAAGCGCTGGCGAGCCTTTACACAGAGACGAAATCGTTAAGCGTGTATTAAAAACTAGACACGTTAAGGAAACTACAATTTTACTTAACCTACAGGGTAAAGACCAGTTTAAGCGTGTTGCCAAAGCAACATATACACTTGTCGAAGTAGCTTAATATTTTTACTCTATAGCCTTAGCCCATATTTGAAGTATAATGAAGCTTGTGATTGATCAACAGGTATTACCATTTTAAGGATAGTTTAACCGTGGATAAGAAACCAAAAGATTTTGTATTGTTACTGGTCGAGATACCACGTACTAACGATAAAAAAGAATTATCAGCCGAACAAATGTTCGCCTCGTTACACGGTATCTACAAGCCATTAAAAACGCTATTTAATGATGGCTACTTAAAACAAGATCATATTAGCTTTGAAATCGCATCGATAGGCCAACGAATACGCTTCTACGCATCTGTTTCCAAAGACTTGCAAGCTTTTGTAGAAGGTCAAATTTATGCCCAATACCCTCAAGCCCAAATATCAGAGACTGAAGATTATGCCAATCGCTCAATGCATCAACCAGTGATATATTCAACAGAACTAGTATTAACCGATAATGAAACATTGCCCATTAAAACTTTTCCTAGTTTCGAAGTTGATCCGCTAGCTGCTATTACTGCAACCCTTGCTAAGTTAGACCAACCTGGTGAAGAACTATGGGTTCAAATATTAACTAGACCTATCGGAGACGAATGGCACCAAAAAAGTGCCAAGATGGTTAGCAAAATAAAAACAGGTAAAGTTGTATGGAGCGGTTCAGGTGGGTTTTCATACGTTGGCCAAGCTTTTGGTGCATTAATCAAGCCCCCTGAAGCAGGAGCCGGCACTACTTTTGAGCCATCCGAGAGAGATAAAACCCGCGTTTCGGCAATTGAAGAAAAAAGCCAAAAGCTAGGCTATCAGGTAAAAATTAGGCTAGTTTATGCTGGCAACGACCAAGCAACTGCCCGATTACGAATGCAGGCTATGGTTGGCACATTTAAACAATTTAATACTACAAATTTAAATGGTTTCCAAAGCAAACTACCCAGTTTCGATCCGCTTAAACTAAATGATTATCAAGCTAGACGTTTTATTGATAAAGGCTATATTTTAAATATTGAAGAGGTGGCCAGCTTATTCCACTTGCCACACACTACTGTAGAAACGCCAAATATTGTCTGGGCGACTACTAAAACCTCTGAACCACCTTCAAACTTGCCAGCTTATGGCAAATATAAAGAAAATGAAATTAGCCTATACGGTGTCACCAATTTCAGAGGCGATAATACTATGTTTGGCTTGCTTAGAGCAGACAGAGGTCGCCATGTGTATATATTGGGTCAAACAGGGGCCGGTAAATCTGGTCTATTAGAGCTATTAACTTTATCAGACATTTATTATGACCAAGGTTTTGCGGTTATTGACCCTCACGGAGACTATGCCACAAGCGTATTAAAATACATTCCCGAAAGACGTATAAAAGACGTTATTTACTTTAATCCAGCCGATAGCGAGTTCCCAATTGGATTTAACCCATTAGAAATTGTCGACTCAACCAGCAAAGGGCAGGTAAGTAGCGAGCTAGTCGGTGTTCTAAAAAGGATGTTTGAAAGCTGGGGCCCTAGGTTAGAATATATTTTACGCTACACAATCTTGGCTCTGCTTGATTACCCAGGTTCAACCATGCTCGATATTACTCGCATGCTAACCGAAAAAAAATTCCGCGATGAAGTCGTGTCACACATAGAGGATATTGTAGTTAAAAACTTCTGGACTAAAGAGTTTGCCAGTTGGAATGAGAAGTTTGCTAATGAAGCGGTGGCACCTGTGCTAAACAAGGTTGGTGCTTTTACGGCAAACCCCCTAGTTCGCAATATTATTGGTCAACCGAAGAGTACCTTCAATATTCGCCAGGTCATGGATGAGGGTAAAATATTTGTCGTTAACCTTTCCAAGGGCTTAGTTGGCGAAGATAATGCAGCCATTTTGGGCTCAATGTTGGTAACTAAAATCCAACTGGCCGCCATGAGCAGGTCTGATATTCCAAATATCGAAGACCGCCGTCCATTCTATCTTTATGTAGATGAGTTCCAGAACTTTGCAACAGATAGTTTCGCGGTAATTTTAAGTGAAGCCCGAAAATATGCACTGAATTTAACTATTGCCAACCAATATATATCCCAAATGGATGAACCGGTACGCAATGCCGTATTCGGTAACGTTGGAACCATGATTACCTTTAGAGTCAGCCCCGATGACAGCCCATTTTTAGTAAAATACTACGAACCGCAGTTCGAGGCAGGGGACTTATCCGATTTTCATAACCGTAATTTCGTAACAAGCATGAGTATTAACGGGGAAAAGGCTGTTCCTTTTTCTGGCACTACCCTAAACATCCCCCCAGTAACAAAAGATTTCGTTGGCCAAATAGTTGAACAGTCCAGGGAAAAATATTCCTCAGATAAGTTTAGCGTAGAGCAGACAATAATTAATAATTCCATGGGTCAGGGCGCTAACAACCCTACAGTTAACCCGTATGCAACAACCAACTCCCAAGCTAATCTACAAAGCCAAACTATACCTAATGCCAACATAAGAACTCCAAGAATACCGCTTGGTGCTATTATCTCTGCTCCTATTGAAAAACTAACCGAAAGTCAAAAACGCCGTAAGCGCCGTAAAAAAGCCCAAGAGGCCGCCAAACTAGCCGAGGAACAACAGAAAAATGCAACTCCTATCCAGCCACAGCAAACGCAAGCCGTACAGCAACACAACAACGCAAATCAAGCCTTACACCCAAAAACTAACCCAAGGCATGCTACAAGGGCTGTAACAACCTCAAAGCCACAGCCAAAGCCTCAACAACAAGCTCCAAAACAACCACCTCAACCACCACAAGATGACCCAACCGTCCTCCACCTAAGATAGCATTACTATTACTATCCTTAAAATCAGTTTATCTCTCGTATTTAGATAATTTTGTTAAAGTTTTTAAGGTATCAGACCAAAAGATAGTTTCAGTAACTATTTTGATGTTATTTGGAATGGTAGTTTTTTTCGAGAGCAACATGGCATTAATTTGATTTTGGCTTACTTTACCACCAACGCAAACAAATATAACTTGTTCATTCTGAAGAATTTTATATCTTTTAACCTTAATATTTACAACTCCTTGCAAAGAAAATATATCTTGTGCATAAAATAAATCAATAACAACACCCTTATCATCGTTCAAATATATGTAAAAATCTGATGTTACTCGGCCTGGTCTGATAATTTTATGCTCATGTATAGCAATCTCATGAAAAACTTTAGTCAATTCATAGAAAAAATTTTCCTCATCATCTTGTGAACGTCGAAAGGTTTTGCTTGCAATTTGCTGTCGATATTCTCCCTTTGTGTAATTATAAACGCCTTCAGGAAACAATTTTCTCCTAACTGCGACCAATCCACCAAAAGTTCTTTGTATGGATCGAGAGGATGGTAGATAAGGATAAACATCAATTTCATGGGCGGTAGGCATTCTACCAAATTCACTATTAAAAGAAAGGAAGCCTTCTCTAAGTTGCTCTTCAGTCCACTGTATTTGACTACCTTTCTTAGCTTCTCTGCGCATTGATGTATGATAACATAATGTGAATACTGAACATTTTACGAACATTGTATTTGTGAATTGTATTATATTAGTTAATGTTATCTTATACGGTTGTGAGCTTGTCTAAACACATCTACTAGTTAATAAGTAGGTAGGCTTAATAAAATAATATTGCTAATAAAATTTAAATATAAAACTAGGCGAGTGCAAAAACTAAGAATTTGAGCCAAGAAAGCTTGGCAGAGTACTTCCCAAAAATTGTGATTCAATGTCGTCCAATATATCTTTTACGACATGTACTACAGTAATATAGTTGATTAACTACTCAACTACATATAGGGGATTCTAGGAAAATAATCTATAAATAGCTAATTATAGTCCCTTGCAGGTACTGTGCTTCACAATAAACAATTCAATTGTTTATATTTAAATGCCCAGCACTATCTATATGGGTTATACATTAGTAAATATAAAGTTATCCACAGATTAATTAATCCAATAACAGATTACCTTATGGGGTACATTTAAATAATATTTTATTGTTAGCTACGCCCAACGGGGAGTGTTTGACAAATTCTTGTTTTATTATATTGTAATATTGTTTATCTGTTCTTTCCCCCGCAGGGCCTCAAAACTTACAAAAAATATGAACATTTTACGAACATTATATGATGAACATATTACGAACACCAATTATTTGATATTTTGCGATATTTGTTGATTTATATAGTTTTTTTAGCATCAACATCGCACCGTGCCCGCTAAGTTAGCATTATTTAAATTCTAACTTAGCCTTAACTCCCCTCTCCCCTACCTGCTTTAAATTTTTATTTTCCTGGCATTCCAATATATTAACAGAGGTCAACTATAGTCCCCACTCCTGTTAAACTGAAGCTTTTTTAATCTTATTTTACAAAAATTTTATCTGCGAGTCGTGCATCAATGTACTCAGATGGTTTAGCTCCAGATAACTTCTTAATAACAGCGCGATATGCGCCGTATTGTTGGTTAATTGTACTCGGATCAAGCATAAACTTAATATAGTAGGTTCCTTCGGCAGAATTGGTAAAGTATACCTCCTGGGGTTGAAGAGGTATTTGCAAGGAGATGGTCTTAGTGTCTTTAGTAGCGCTTTGGAAAATCAACTTACGGATGGCTTCTGCTTGGTTTGGAGTAATAAATTGTTTTCCTTCTTCTAGTTTAATGCCACTTTTATTGCTGATGACTGGTAAATTTCTAGAGTTTGCTACTGATTCCCCAACAGGCAATAACACCCTTCCCCTTTCACTTAAAACATACTGTTCTGTATCTGTTTCGCTAAATATTGCCATTGCCTTATCTGTATATATTTTTACATCTGGCCTATGCCCAATAAACGGTACACTTACCTGCACCACACTTGCTTCAGGCAAGGATTTTTTTATATCATTTTCGAGTTGATTTTTGTTAAGAGTGGGTTTTAATAAATTAAACCAGTTTTTTTGCAAAGCTTCATTTACCGCTTTGGAATATTCTACCTTTTGGCGATACTGTGTACCGGAAACTGTCACGCTAGCATCATTATTTAAGGTTATGGTATATATTGCAACCAAAGCTAATACCACCCCAATTAATATATATAGCCAGTTTTTAAATATAATTCGCAATCTTCTTTTAGATGTTTCTTTCTGATAATTCTTTTCTGTTTGCCTATCAAAGGTGTTTAATTTTTGGCTACTAGCAGTGTAGTATGAATAAACTCTCTGCCTTTTTGAGCTATTATCCGTTTGGCGTTCTTCTTGTTTGGTGTTTTTTTTGCCAAATATTTTCATTATTTGTTACCCGAACTTAAAATTATTTCAGCAAGTTCGGCCGAGGCTTTTGGATGTGCAAAATCTGATATGTTTTGACTTAAATTACTTAGTTGTTTGGCATTATTAATAACGTCATCTATGATATAACCTAAGTATTTTGAGTCTTTATCAATTTCCAATTCCGTGACTACTAGACAAGCATTTTTCGAACTAAAAACCTTTGCATTAATTGATTGATGACCACCGGTTAAAACAGGATTTGGCACAAGTATGGTTGGCGTTCCAACTATTGCTAGCTCGGCTAATGTAGTCGCTCCTGAGCGTGAGACAACCAAGTCGGAAGCGATAAAAATATCTGCTAAATTATCAAAGAATGGCTTAACTTCTACCTTGTCGTTAAGCAATTTATTACTAGCTACTTTGTGCTGTATTTCTTTGTATTGAGACTTACCGGTTGCCCAATAGATTTTTAAATTTTTATTTTTAGTGAGTATGTTGGGTAGACATTGTAAAAATGCATTATTCAGCCTAACAGCACCTTGGCTCCCACCTACAATAGTTAATAATTTATCATTTGGTTTTACCCCAAGACCGATTTTAGCTTTATTAATAGATTTTCCCATAACACCTTTGATAAAGTCTTCACGAACTGGTACGCCAGTTTCTATAACCTTATTTATGGGGTAAAAATTTTTATATGTTTCAGCTGGCATAGCAACTGCCATTTTTTTTGCAAACCTAGAAACAATCCTATTTGTTAAACCAGGTATTGCATCAGAATCATGGGTAACTATTGGTATCATCAACAGCCCAGCACTAATCCCAACAGGTAATCCAACATATCCTCCTTTAACAAATACAGCATCAGGTCGCCAAAGAATTAACAAAAATAATGATTGCACTATACCTATAAACACATAAAATAAATCTCTAACATTGCGAAGTATTATACTGGGGTGAGCAATATACCATAAAAACCCACGACCATGGAACCGCCTAAATTTACCAGCTAATATACGGTGCTGTTTTGAAATATTTTGGTCTGAACCAACCATCTCTTTGGAAAATTTATCACCGAATTGACCAATATAGCGTATTTGGACGCTTGGATTTTGCCTGACTATTTCAGATACTACGGCGAGTAACGGTGTAACGTGGCCTGCCGTTCCTCCGCCAGTGACTATTATCTTCACTATTAGCCCTTTCATTACTTGATGTAAAATTCGCCTTACGGATACTAGTATAGGCAGAAATATGAAAAACTAACCCTAGGGCAGCCATAGCAAAAATGAGGCTAGTGCCTCCATAGCTTACAAATGGCAGGGTAATCCCCTTTAATGGCAACAATCCAACCATGGCAGCAATATTAATAAAAGATTGGACCCCTAGCCAAGTAAACACTCCTACACATATCAGTTGGGTCTGAAGATTTGGCGCTCTTTGCATGATGTTCAGTATTCTTATTAGTAGAGCCCCAAGCACACTTATTAGTGCTACAACACCTATAAAACCAAATTTCTCGGCAAATATTGCAAATATAGAGTCATTTTCCGCTTCGGGCAAATAGCCGTAGGCCTGGATACTTTTTCCCAATCCAAGACCCACTACCCCGCCGGAACCGACAGCTATTAAGGCTTGGCAAGCATGGTAACCAACGTTGGCACAATCACGCTCAGGGTTCATAAAAGTCATTAAACGATCACGCCTATATGGAGTTGAGGATATAGCCAAACCAACCAATACAAAACCAGCTAGCACAATTAGTAGCAACCTCTTCATTGGAAACCCTGCCACAAAGGCCATGACGGCTGATATTACAGCCAAAACTACTGCAGAGCCTAAATCACGCTGTAAAATAACTACTACAAATGCAAATAATGCGCCAATTACAAACAAAGGCCGAAGTGCTTTTATATCTGTTAATTTTCCCCGTTGTACCAAGTCAGCAAAAAAACCTGCAAGTACTACAATTAGTACAAATTTCACAAGCTCTACGGGTTGAAAAGACAGAAAACCTACCTGAATCCACCTATTGGCAATACCACCGAAAGCAATTGTGGCCAACGACAATACAAATGCAATTGCTAACAATGGTTTTTGAGCTCTTTGCCAAAAGTTCATAGATATCTTAGAAACTACGAAGAAAGCTAGTATACCCATAACTATGGCGACAAATTGCCTGCCCACAAAATAATTGTCACTAACATCGCCACCTTGTGCGGCCAATGCCGGACTAATTGAATACATTACTACTAAGCCTGCCCCTAACAATATTGTAGCCAAAACAATCAATACATAATCAGGTCTGTGCTTTCTTATATATTGGCTATTTGCTGTTTGGTTGTTATTAACTTGAAGCAGAGGTCTGCTCATGAAATAAAGCCCCCAATTATGGCCAGTACAAGCCCTACAACTGCCATTACCTGCCCAATTACCCAAAATCTCATGGTCACTTTAGTTTCGGGCCAACCAATTGCTTCAAAATGATGATGAACCGGTGATATTCTAAAAATCTTTTTTCCGTGCCTAGTTTTTTTAGAAATAGTTTGAATAATAACTGAGCCGGCTTCGGCCACAAAAACAAAGCCAATGACAGGCAATAAAATCAAGGTATCGGTAATCATTGCCACTACGCCTAAAGCCATGCCAAGCGAAAAGCTACCTACATCCCCCATAAAAAACCTCGCAGGATATATATTGAACCAGACATATGCTAGTAACGAGCCTACTACAGTCATACAAAATGCTGCCACGCCGTATCTACCTTGCAATAAGGCAATGACCGCATAAGCGGCAAAAGATGTAGCCAGTAAACCACCAGCCAAACCATCAAGGCCATCTGATATGTTTACTGCATTTGCCGTAGAAATTACTACTAGCATAAATAACGGTACTATAAGCCAGCCTATAGCTAAGTCACCTAAACCAGGAATATAAAAGGAAGTAACATCTAATTTGTCGAAGAACCACCATCCACAAACTAAAGCGACACCAGCTATTAGCATAAATTTTAGTTTACTTCTAAGCCCTGCCACTCCGCTTCCGTCACCTTTTATATTGATGTAGTCGTCAATTAGGCCAACAATGCCAGCCCCAATCATTGCTGCAAGCGGAAGCCAAGTTTGCTCACGGGACAAATTAAATAATAAGGTAGTTATGCCTACCCCTATCAGCATTATTAAACCAGCCATGGTAGGAATATTTCGCCTATGTTTGGCAGCATGGAGCTTTTGAAATTCTGTAGCTTTTTCACCAGTAAGCGTAGTAGTACGAGGCTTTTTCCACCACTTATATTTATAGGCAATTGCGGTGTACATTGGGGTTATAAGCATACTTATGAAAAACGCTATCAGCCCTACCAGAAAAATGTTCTCTATTGCGCTTGTCTGGTCGACGATATTAATTGTGGTCATGAATATTCCTTATTAAGCTATTTCTTTTAGATATTTATAGTGTTTAGTATACCATTTTCACCGTATTTCATCGAGTTTACATTAATACTTTTTATGATGACGTTAATCAGTAAAACAATATACCTATTTTTTAGGTTGTATCGTATAGCTATCTATAAGCTTATTGCTAATTTGTGTCCAGGTCGTGGCTGCCTCAGAGCTAGCAAACCTTGCGCTTTTTGGCTCATCTAACCTTACTAACAATATGTATGTTTTATTATCTCCAGATATAAAACCAACATAAACACCGTTATATGCATCTTTTTTATATTGCCCATTACTATCAGCAATTTCTGCGGTTCCTGTTTTGGCTCCTAGTTCGTACCCTGCTCTAACTGCATCTTTATTATTTTTTTCTAAAGCGGTTTTTAAAATATTTTTAATATCAGCACTCACCTGTGGGGTAATGGCACCATTTGACACAACTTTAGGGCTATTATTAGCTTCACCTACAGATTTTACTAACGTTGGCTTATAAACTGTGCCCCCATTGACTAAAGTGGCATAAGAAGAGGCTAGCTGTATCGGCGTTACACTCAAACCTTGACCGAACGACATGTTTGCATATCTAACCCTAGAACCATAACCCTCGTTTGGCCCAATAACAGAACCAGGGCTTTCACCTGTTTGCTCTATCCCAGTAATTTCGTTGAATTTAAAGTGTTTAGTTAAATAGTCATGCCAAGTGGTTCTAGCTTTATCTGTAATATCCCCACCACCAAGTGACTTTAATATGAAAACAGCCCCTGTATTTAACGATTTAGTAATAATGTCTTGCATGCTCATAGTCATAGCCCCCCAAGGGTAAGAATTACCTATCTTTCTGTCGTCTACCTGGACACTCATGCTATCGTAGAATGTACTAGCGGTATTTAGAGTGCCCTCATTAAACGCTGTAGACAGCATAATAGGCTTCAATACTGAGCCGGGTTCCCAAGCACCAGTTACTGCTAGGTTATTAAAAACTCCACCGTCTTTAACAGTTTGATATTCCCATGGGTTGTATGTTGGCAAATTAGCCATAGCTTTGACTTCCCCAGTATTAGCATCAATCATAACTGCGGTAGCTTTATCTGCTTTAGTCCTAGTTATTGCATCCGCCAAAGCATCTTCAGTAATTTTTTGCATACCGATATCAATAGTTAGTTTTAGGTCTTTTCCGTTTTCTGGTTTAGTTTGAATATTGTCATTATTAACTGCTAGTGGCACACCATTAACATCTGTCACCGCCTTTAGCTGGCCTGTTTTACCTGATAAATCTTTATTTAGCGAGCCTTCGACGCCATATTGCCCTACCTGATCATCATTCACAAATCCTAATACCTGCGATGCGAACTGCCCCTGGGGGTAAGTTCTGGTGTCAACTTGCCTAGCGCCAACGCCTTTCAATTTTAACTCTTTCACCCTAGCTTGCTGATCCTTAGTTACTTTTTTGGCTACAATTGCGTACCTGCTATCATTATCTGAAATAATGTCATAAATTTGTTTGCTATCAATACCAAGTGCCTCTGACAATTTTTTGGAAGAACTCTTTGGATCTTCAATAAATTTAGGGTCTACATATACTTCGTATCGTTCTTCGTTTAATACAATTGGTACTTGCTTATCACCATCCATGGCATAAATAAGACCCCGCTTCGACGGAATTTGATACTTTTTAATATGCTCTGCCAAGGCCTGAGCTTGATAGTAATCATGCCTAATGATTTGTACGTAAAACAGACGCCCAATTAGCAAAAAGCCAGCCAAAAACAAAAAAAATCTTAACGAATTCGCCCGATTAAAAATCTTTTCAGACTGACCGGTTTGTGAAGCATTTTTTTTGTTTCTGTTTAGCTGTATATTTCTCATCAACAAGCTATATTATACCATTTGTTGGATGGTAGGTTATAAATGTTGGGGAATGGATTGCTAAAATTATATAGCTTTATAGCTAATTATTTACGTAGGCGGTTGGTTTAGTATCTACCATATTCTTGGCAGTCTGACTGTTTTTAACTCTGTCTAAACTTTGTAAGCGTACTGCATCTACCTCTAAACTAGCCTGCTCTTCTTTGAGGCTTGTCTGTTTATTACTTAAATCGCTAAGTTGATACCCCAAAGCATTTGTTTTAGTAACTTGTGTTAAATATAGTAAACCAAGCAAGCACGCAACAAGTATAAGCACAATTATATTAGAAATTGGCCCTAATGATGGCCGTGTTGTGCTAACACTTACGACGTTCCTGTTGCGTTGGTACGCACTGGCACGAGATAAAGATACATTTTTTCCGTATGTCATATTTTTTCTTTTTGTTTATTTTTGTCTTGGTTTCTGTTCTACTATTGCCGAAACAATAGTAGAACAGAGTGGCGTTGCTTTACAGTACGTGTACTTGTACCTTGTGGGCAACAGACCGACCAGTGATTTTAATTCTCATCGCTGGTCCTTTCTGTGGTTGTTTATTTTTGCTACGACCCGTAGTTTTGCACTACGAGATCGCGGATTAAAAACTAATTCATCGCTAGATGCAGTAAGGGGATTTTTTGTTAAAATTTTCAGTTTTGCATCGTATCTATCGCCCCCGTTTTCCTTGAAGTATTGCTTTACAATTCTATCTTCAAGGCTATGGAAAGTAATAACTGCCAACCTACCACCCGGTGCTAACAAGTCATACCAAAATGGTAAAACTTCAGTTAACAAACCAAGTTCATTGTTGACAGCAATACGAAGTGCCTGAAAAGTTTTGGTAGCCGGATGTTTTTTACTACCTTTCCTTCTTGCTACGTCTGCTATGTTTTGTGCGAGCTGGTTTGTGGTTGTAAATGGCCTGCCATCTACAATGCTTTTGGCTATTCGCCTGGCCATTGGTTCTTCGCCGTAAATTTTTATAATTTTGGCGATTTCCTGTTCTGGCCATTGGTTTACGATAATCTCGGCAGTTAATTCCTGCGTTTGATCCATGCGCATATCCAATGGGCCATCGGCCTTAAAGCTAAAACCACGACTCGCTATGTCAAGGTGCGGTGACGATACGCCTAAATCGGCTAATATCAGATTAAATTGTTGGGTTTCGTTCGCAAGTGTTTTCGCAGCTAGCAAAAAGTCCATCCGCATAAACTTAATGCCAGTTCCTTTGAACTTATCCTTCAAATAATCGTGTGCCTTTTTGTCGCGATCAACCAATACTGATTCAGTGTAGTTATTTGTAATACTTAAAATTTCAGCCGAGTGCCCCCCGTAGCCCGCTGTTGCGTCTAACAAGGAATCACCCGCCTGAGGATCAAGCGTTGAAATTACTTCTTTAATTAATACTGGTTCATGCATACTTTTTATTTTTGTTTTTGCAAGGTCACCGATTCAGTAGCCAACTTTTTTGTTTTTTGTTTTTTTTGTTTTTGTTGTTGGTAGTTCCTGAATGCCGACTATATTTTTTACAAAGGTGAATTTGAAAAATTTACTATAATGCCGGCTGGATACTACCATAAGTTTTGAGAGACTTATGTGTGAGGTGGAGTTTTGGGAGGTGTTTTGAGTTGAGTAAGGTACAAGGGATATTTAACGTTTTTCCCCATTAATAACGTGTTGACTACCGAATCGCTAATCTCGAGTCGATAGGTTTTTGGTGTTTGTTTTAAATTGTTAAGGTAAAGCGAATTATTTAGCCTGCAATCGCCAATAGGCGCCTGCCCTTGTCGCAACTACTTCTTTGTCTATTTCTGCATACTCCGTATGGTGTAATTCAAGGGTAAATCTCCCCTGTTTCACATCTAGAGCGCTCGCAACCTTTCCGGTGCGAAATTGTACATTTAAGTCGGCTACCTTCTCATCGAGAATGTGGCCATTTAGTTCGGGTTCTAATTTTTGATCCCAAACATCTTGTGAGTACAAATGCAGATACTTGCCAAAGCCGCGGGTCACGACTACACCGCTTTTGAACTCACTTCGAATCTCAGCTGGAATTGTCAGCCTTCGCTTGTCATCAAGCTTTCGTTCGAAGTAGTCTACGGTGGCCATTTTTAAATCTGCTTTAGTGGTTTTTATTTTGTGGTGGTGTTACCCACTTCTACCCACTGACAACAGCATACTACCCACACTTACCCACTGCAAGTACTTTTTACTAAAATTACTAACTTATTAGATGAGTTATCCACATTTCGTTCGTAACTTGTGCACAAACCCCTACATATAGCGTTTGCATCATTTCGTTAACGCTATAAGCTACATGCTTGGCAAGTAATATATTTTTGGAATAATCAACTAGCTACAAGTTACATGAACCAAAGTTTTTTCTTTATTAAAATAATCACACCCGAATCATATTTTTGGTGTGATTATTTAATTATTGCCTAATTAATAGTTACTTATCTTCTTGAAATACATCCCTAGGGTTATCTTCTCCACTAGAATAAGTTCTATCAATTGCAATACCAGCCACACGCCTTGGAGTCATAGTTTTAACGACATCCCACTGTTGGTGAACCTCCTCTAATCTGTCTCTTAAGGCAGGATCATTAATATTTGGGTTAACCATGGATTATCTCCTTTTTTTAATGTTGAATCTAAACTTTAAAGCATGCTAATTAACGCTTAGTACAATGCTAAATAGCTTTTTAGGTGTGCCGTCATTTGGATCGCGCCCTGGCATATCTTTATATGCAACATCTTCCCTTTCTATAGCTAACGCACCAAGCTCTGCTTCTGTAAGATGTGGCGGCCTATTGCCAGCTAAATCAGTAAAATCAGACGATTGCTCGTACCAACTCTCAATATCTGGTATTTCGCATGTTTGTGTCGACATATTGCTCTCCTTTTTATTAACTCTATACTTCCAATTTACTCCTATACAATTTTATTGTCAAAACATCATATTTAGTAAAATTATTTGTAAAATGATTAACTATTTAGCTTTTTTTGATTACTTTAAGACTAAGCTGCACATACAAAAAAACAGTTTACTAGCTATAATATATTTTCATTATTTGCCTAGCAACTTTATCACCATCATGCCTTATAAGAGTACGTTCAACCGCTAATTTATCGTTAGGGACACTAGGCTCATCATAAAAAGAAAGTAAATCTAGCCCTATCATTTTGCATTTATTTATAGCGTTTGGTTTTATAATCTTTTCCGAAGATACCGGAAACTCACCATCACGCGAATACTGTTTCATCATTTCTTTACTTGGCTTTGAGGTGTTGTAAAGCACAAAGTCTATAGAATTTTTACCGGTGAACCGCTCAATTTCCTTAACATAATCTGTTACACTCCAACCATCGGTTTGCCCGGGTTTTGTAACCAAGTTAACGACCTGAACCAGCTTAGCATTTGTTTCGTCCAAAGCATCCTTAACCCCGTCAACAATTAAGCTAGATATAAGAGATTCATACAAACTTCCCGGGGCTATTATTACAATGTCAGCATTTAGAATTGCCTGTTTAGCCCTTGGATTTAACAATGCACGTGGCCTTAATGTTAATTCGGGCTTTTTCTTGCTTTTTAGCACTAAGCTATCTATAGAATGCTCGCCTATTATTTCTTCATTACCGTCTAAAAGCACCAGCTGAGTGTTGTCTAGTGTTATAGGCATAACTCGGCCAGTAATATTCAAGACTTCCCCTGCCAATGTTACTCCTTTGGCAAAATCATCAGTAATTTTTTCAACAGCCGCCAAAAACAAATTGCCAAAACTATGCCCATCGAAACTACCTTCGCCAAACCTATAATTAAATAACTGACGCATTGTAGAAGAAGAATTTGAAAGCGCAACTAAACATTGGCGTACATCACCTGCCGGTAAAACACCATACTCATCACGCAACTGACCAGTTGAGCCACCATTATCGACCATGGAAACAAGCGCTGTAATGTTTGGTGTATAGTTTTTTAAACTTTTTAGTAAAGTAAAGCTACCTGTGCCACCTCCTATAACTACAAAGTTGGGCCCAACAAATTTCGTCATTACTAAAGTATACTAAATTATCAATAAAACGGGCATTTCTGCCCGTTTTATATTGAATATTTATAAAATACATTTGTCACATAATTATGTCAAGAAGACAAATAAATAAAATTTTTTTATAAAATCATTAATAGCTTTTAGCGTTGAAGGCGGTTCTGTCTTAGCTTATCTTGAGCATCAGTTATTTCTAACCATCCTGCATTTTTCCTAAGCCCTAACTTTTCGACTTCTTTTTGACGGCACTCTTCGTTACTATTTAGGTTATTTATTCTTGATATTTCATCCCAAGATGTGTCTAATGGTAAATTCAGTCTCTTAGCAGCATCTATTCGTCCCCTATCTAGCGTAACTCTTAGCATATCGCTCCACAATAGATCATTAAAATCTATGCCCAACCTATATACCTCTTCTGCAGAAATATTTAACTCTTGGGCTGCTTTCATTTTGTCATTTTGTTCTTCAAGCCAAGCTTTATGGTCGGCCTCCCAGGCTAAATAGTCATCTAACTCCGTATTAGATGCAGTATTAGCTTCCCCTTCAGGCTGTAGTAGTGGCTCAGATGGCTGACCTAGTGTGTCCATATCATTACCTGTTGGCATAAATTCTTTAGACATAAAATCACCTTTCTATTTTGCTATTATATTTTTAAATTACGCCTACAAATTAAGTATGTCAACTTAATAAATTGGCTTATATAGCAATATAGTTATTAAATATAATTACACATATCAATTGTACTCCTAGTATTTTTAAATACTATATTTAATTTTTATGCATATATCTATTAGAAATATATTTAGACCACCAAATTGCACTCGGCCGAATGGTGCGTTTCATAGTTTTTCTGTCTACTCCTACCAAGCCGAACTTGGGCCACCATCCGTAAGCCCATTCAAAATTATCTAACAAGCTCCAATGTAAATAACCAACTACAGGTAACCCTAGTGACTTAGCTGTTTCTATAGCTTCCATAGTTTCGGCCAACCAACCTTTTCGGTATTTATCGTTCATATCAGCCACACCATTTTCGGTAATTATTATTGGTTTTCCAGGGTTATGATATGCAATCCGTTGTAATAGTGGCAATATGCCCGCCGCATTCATATACCAGCCTAAGTCGTTAATGGGTATCTGCGGGTTTTGACGATTCCAGCCTTTGTAATAGTCAGTAAAATAATAGTTTACACCGACAAAATCTTGCTGATTCTTAATACGGTTTAAAAACCACCAGTTCCAAGCGTAACGCATAGTTTTTACACATACTTCATCTAGCCAATTACCGGGTCTAAAAGGCTGTATATCAGCCAGTTGCTGAGCAATACCAACACTTATCTTTGGGTGAGTTTTTTTAATAATCTTATAGGCTTTTTTATGGGCAATTTTTAAATTGTTGTAAACCCAAATCATTTTTAACCAGCTCTTATCTTGTGGTGGCCACTCACCTGTACCAAAGCTAAAACTAGCGTATACATTTGGCTCATTCAAGGTTATAACATAATTAACCTTATTTAGTAATTCTTCATTAATTTTTTGAGTCAAACGTTCAAAGTATTTTATATTGCCTCGTTTTGCAAATCCGCCTTTTTCTTCGAACCAAACTGGCACAGTCCAATGCCATATATTTAAAAATGGTTCTACTCCGCGCTTGTTTAACTCTGCTATATATTGACGATAATGCTCAAATTCTTCCTTGTCCCAGGCGCCTTCTTTTGGCTCTAAACGTGACCATTCAAGAGTAAAGCGAAAACTGTTTAGGCCCAGTTTTTGCAAAATATCAAAATCTTCTTTATATGTGTTGTAGTGATCTACACCCCGACCCGAAACATAATTATTTGGGTCTTCGGCTAAATGCTTAATTTCATCCCAGTTCTTAAGCCAGCCCAAGCGTTGTTTTGCAGTTTTTGCCTGGTGGCTAGCGTTTGCTAACTCCCAAACGGACCACTGATTTTGCAGCCCACCTTCCACTTGATGCGCGGCGGTACTTGCTCCCCAAAAAAACTTTTTGTTATCTTTCATTATTAATCATTATACATCTTATGAAAATTATTATGGAAAAGCC
>CAYZCZ010000002.1:22416-68041 GCA_964477125.1 uncultured Candidatus Saccharibacteria bacterium
TATAACTTCTAGAACTTTTTCATAAACTGGAATATTTACTTGGAAAAAAGATCTGGTGCTGTATTTAAAATTAGTGCCGAGTAGTTTGTCTATTAGCTGTTCTTTACTTTCCCTTAAAACTTCAGTGGTTATCGAGGCAGGGCTTTTTGGATTAGAATAAACTATTTCGAAAATTGAATTACGATAAATAAAATCATTAAATGATTCGGCAATATTTTCATCGTTAACAAAAAGACAAATGCCAACTTTACCAGATTGATCGCTTCTTAATATTACACTCTTTAGTGGCCTTGCCTCGATCTTATTTTCATTTATATATTCAATAAGTGCTTTGCCGGCATTATTTATAGCGTAACTGGCCAATAAACTACCTTCAACTGCTACCTTTTGGTGACTACCCCGCCTATGAAGTGCTAGACTCACTTTATTTGTTTCTGTAAAAAACCAAAAGTTGTATTCCATTTTGTTTCTATATTTGAAAGGTTCCTCGGGCTGATAAAAATCCTGCCAGACAACATCTATGCCTTCGCGTTCAAATGCTTCATCTAGAATTGATTGCTTACAACTTGCCTCTTTGGAATAGTCCAAAATTTGCCACGGACTAGTAGCCATATAAATATCTGGTTCCTCCGGTGTAATTCTATCGGCACATGCTTCAATAACTTCAATTACATAGCCCTCGGCCCAATCACGTTTACTTTTTGTTAGCCGAACAACTACTTTTTCACCAGGCAATGCACCCCACGCAAAAACTCTTTTGCCATCGGGTAACAATCCAAGGCCTTGACCACCGTGAACCAACTTGGTTATATCAACAATTTCTTCCCTACTTTTTTTCACTTCTATAATTAGAACACGAAAGTTGGTAAATATGAATAGGTCTATGGGTTTGTTGGATTAATGATATTAATTAATCTTTTTTTAAACTAATAGCACCCAAAATAAATGCACTTGATCAGAGCCTAGCTTATTGGCACTAATTTTATAGTTTTAGCTCTTTGTGGGCCTGTTTTAAAAGTTCCATTAACTTTGTGTATGTATCTAGGTTAGTTTTTTGGCTGACCCTAAAGTAAATATTATTATCTACTACCTCTAGCACCAGAGCTTCGTCGATCTCATACATCATTTCCATGAACTTAGGGTTTATAAGCTCAAAACTAGCTAGCCTGTCTCCTTCGGTAGCAAATACTTCAAATTTTTTATTAAAATCTATCCATTCATATTCATATTGTGAAGAATTTTCGGGTGGTTTTATTTTATTTGTTGCCCCCGCCAAATTAAACATACTTATTTTTGGCCTAACAAGTATATTGCCATAGTACTTTGGCACATTTATTTGGCCAATAACATAATCTATCGAACCATCTTTGCCTGGCTTGGCTTTGTATGTATATATTTGGACCAAAATATTGTTGATAGTACCAACTATATGGTTATTTATATCAGATACACCAAAGCTTCCGTCTTTAAAGACCTGGCCTCTTTCCGGTAGAAACAACCAGCCCATATCTAGTGAATAATACATGCTATTTTGAGTAGCTAACTGCACCAGTGTTTGATTAGCATTATTTTGGTCAGCAGTTGTCTGATCGATACTATCTAACAACCAATTATTGCCAGTCCTGTTGAAAGTCCAAAATTCCGTAAAAGTATTATTGTCGCTAAAAATTGTTTCTCTGGTTGATAAATTTATCAATGTGTCATTAGCTTTTGCCTCTATTAAAACCGTAAATGAATCTTGGTTATTATCAGCATTATCATGCACTTCCACGGTATCTATTTTGATTATTTCAGGGTTCATCACAGCATTTTGTCTGTTTAAATCTCTTAGTATTTGCATTAATAAACTTGTTTTTAAGGCATAATTGGCAGTTATATATTCGGAAAGTTTCGCCTCATCCAATCTAGTCCAATCATCTTGGTAACGCATGAATGTTGCCCTGCATAGTTCATGCAATTTGGTTTCGTCCCAAGAACTGTCCGCTTGCTGGGCTTTTCCCAAGTCAACATCAGCTTTTTTAATCTTATTTTTTAGCTTATCCCATATCCCGTGAAATTGCGTATACCAACCTGTCCAAAGCCCAGCAATTATTAGTGCAATTAAATATGTAGCTAAAAATGACCCACTAATCATAATGAATAGTATGAAAATAACTGTGATTAAACCCATTGCCACCAACGAGAATAGCTTAGCTTTTTCTTCGTTAACAATTTTTCGGATGATTTTTGTAACATAAAAGCCTATGAAGTACCCAATAGCAGCGATGCCGTAGCTTGCATCACCACCTCCCGACGAACCACCTCCACCACCACGAGCAAATACTTCCAAATAATCCATTACCATGCCTATAGCTCATTCCTTAATATAGATGGCCAGAGGTGATGATAATGGTTGCTATCCATTAGCTTTCTCGGCAAATTCTTTGGATTCTATTAAATCGGTAACAGTTTTATAATTTGTGAGCTTATTTTCTGTAATTGTATAGCTATTGCCTTTTTTCAGATAATCCTGCCAATCTAACAGTTCCACCTCAATTTTTTCACCAACATCAATTTTCTGATCGACTCTATCAAGCGCATCCCAGGCAATATATACATAAATAAACCATTCTATTTTGCGTTGAGGTTGGTGCACATTAAGAAGCTTCCAATTTCTAAAAGAATACCCTGTTTCTTCTTTCATTTCGCGTTTAGAGGCATATAATGGTGATCCATCGTCCGGATCTATCCGACCACCAGGTAAACCAAATGCACGTTTTGTGCCATCTGGTTGCTCTTCATTTAATACCAATAGCTGTCCGTCTACTATGCCTAATATCTGAACGGTATCAGTTCGTTTTGCCATTTCAAAAATAGACAAACTTCCATCATACATTTCTTGTTGCCATTGGTATATGTCGAATATTTCGCCAGTAAACACTTTTTTAGCATTTTTTGGTACTAAACGTGCATTTTTTGGTAATTTTCGAATAGTCATAACAATTATTCTACTAGAATATTATTCATCTTACGAGGAATTACTATCTACAACTTCTCGGGTCTTATTTATTATGTATTCCAGCCTGTCTTTTGTAATTTTTGGCTCACTATTCACTAATGCTTTTTGGGCACTTTGTTCTTCCTTGCTCCAAGTCCTTGTTATCTTGTGGTTAGGTCCTTCGGGATTATCTATTTTCACAGAAACATCTTCTATCTCATTTATGAGATAATGGACTATTGAATATGCAATCCTCCCATTCTCAATAGATACCATATGTGATATAAGCATATAGTCGTACTCCTCTGAGTACGGCATGCTTTCGACTTCACTAAGACACAACTCTATCCCTAAGATTTTCGGGTCTAAGTCACTAATTTCGTTAAAGTACGGTTCATCGTTAATAGGTTCTCTCTCGCCCAGCTCTATACATAGCTCTATTTGCGCATCATTGCTGACTAGTCTTTTCGTAATAGAACAAGGGCTTGGACTTCGTTCAATAAAACCTTCAGCTATTTCATCTGCTAAGTATTTAAGGAATTTTGTGAACTTTGCAATATCGTCCTTGCTCGGTTTCTTTTCAGCTTGTTTTGACTGAAAATTTTCATTCCTGTTCATATTACTTTTGTATCCCCTATTTTTGACATATCTTCTTCGGTGAAAACTTCTATTAACTTCAGTACATATGGCATATCAAATTTTGATAATTCCCTATGAGTAAGGTCCATGTCAGCTAGTACTGGGTCAAAAGCAATCGCATGGTGTCCGAGTCTTTCGTATATGTTTCCCGCAGTCCATGCTACGGTTTCTATTGTATAAGTTGCGCTTTGCACCACTTGGCCAATTCGACGCATTTCTACTGTTGTTCTTGTGCCAATTGGGCTAATATTTGCTATTGGCATTTCAATAGACTCGATTTTTAAAGATGCCTGTTTCTGTTGGCCCTCTATCCATGATGCATGATTAAAATCTATGCTAAGGTTTGTGGGGTGGCTAATACTATCTTTCATGTTTATTGCTTTAAAGTGACCACTATACCAGCGGTCACTACCTTCTGTATGATAATGTCTTGTGTCTGAATTATAGTAAAATGCGTCTGACAAAATTGTTTCTAACTTCTTCATATCTAATGCATCAACCGGTAAGCTAGCCAGCTCTATAGTGTTTAAATGCTGTTCATATTTTAAACCCACGCTATAAGACCTTTGACCTTAACGCATATTGGGTGGCAATATAGCCTGGTAATATAGGTAACCAGTAAGTTATGAACCTATACGTAAAGGCTATAGCAATGGCCTGGTCGGCCGATACGCCAAATTGGGTCATAGTTAAGGCTAACGTTGCTTCGGCCCCTACAACACCTCCAGGTAACGGCGTAGCACTTGCTCCAAGCGTACCTAAAGAAACAGTGACTATTACTGCCAACACAGACAAACTGACACCCATAGACATGCCAGAAGCCCATAAGGCCACCATATAACCCAGAGTAGTAACCAGTCCTGCTAAAAAACCCAGTAAAAGTCGTTTTTTTCGATGCTCGTAAAGCTTTAGTGTTTGCAAAAGTTCTGTAACAAACGAAACCACTTTTTGCCTTAATGATTTCATGAAATACACTACACCTAGTGCAATTATTAGAAATATAGGTATTAAGAAAATTATTTTTGGGATCTTAAAACCATCCATAATTGAACGTCCAGATATTAAAAGAGCTAGTAAAGTTATAGTGACGTTACCCATAAAAGTTACAATGGCATTAGTACTAATAACCGCACTAAGCTCTACGACTTTATGTCCAGAATTGGAAAGAACCTTACCCATAGTAGCAATACCCCCAACACTTGCGGGTGTAACCCTAGACGTAAATAAACTAGCAGTTTGCGCAATAAATAAGTTAAAAAATTTAGTCTTTTTTAAAGCAATCTGGTAATAAACTGTCGCAGCTGCAACCACACTGCTCATCTGAGCCAAAATACCAACTAGCAACCATAATGGGTTAGCATTTTTTATTTGCTCGAAACCCTTGATTATAGCTTCCCTTTGCCAGTAAACAAAAATCACAGCCAATATAGTTGCAACAATGGTTGCATAAACCCGCCAATTTTTATTACTAACTTTAATTTTAGCCATTAGTATTCTCTTTCTAACTTAATTCTACTAGATAAATCTAGCATGCGGTTACAAAGTACATCACAATCTTGAGCATTCATAGGCTCAATACTTACATACCTA
Source organism: uncultured Candidatus Saccharibacteria bacterium (assembly GCA_964477125.1). GTDB lineage: Bacteria > Patescibacteriota > Saccharimonadia > Saccharimonadales > CAIOMD01 > DALYDK01. The sequence goes on from CAYZCZ010000002.1 coordinate 27,623, forward strand.
TTAGGTTGAACTACATCTATCAGCTGTCTTGTTTCGATAATTGATCTTGAGCTAAGGATAGACACATCGTTAACAATATCTTTTTTAATTGCAACACAACCCAGCTGTCTGCTACATTGTAAATCATATACTTCACGAAAGTTAGAATATCTACCTTCTTCAGATAATACATATTCTAAGAAAGAAACCTTAATAGTCCAGTTTCGCTTAAAATCTTTTACCACAGATACTGACAAGAACTCATCAACTGCATTACTGCCAATTGTTTCTCCAGAATCTGCGAATATAACAAATCTTCTAGCTTTTTCACCTTTTTCCGTCAAATCAATGACTTCTTTCCTGGCAACTGGCCGCACTACACCCATTGCAATATCACGTATTGATTCTGCCTCTGATAAAGGAATTAAGCCTTCAGTATATGAACCAGATATACTCATACTGCAGTCCATACACTTTCTATCTCAAGCACAGGCACATATATTATGCTTTGTGTTTTATCTGACATAAGCAGATTATACACCTAGCAAATAAAATATTCTATAAAATTGTCAACTATAAATTAAGTCTGTTATATGTGGTTTTTTTCGACGTGCTCTTTATTGATACCATTTTTTAAATTAGTAAACCCCATGGCTTGTAAAAAACGCATAGATGAATTGCTACGGGAACCACTAAGACAATATAAAACTAGTGGCGTATCTTTGGGCACATCTTTTAACTGTGGTGCACCCGCCATAAGCTGGCTTGGTGGAATATTAATGGCACCTTCAACGTGTCCTCGATTAAATTCTGACGGCTCTCTAACATCGATAATAACTGGCTTCATAATCAACTTTCTGGCAACTATTTTATTGCTTTGCCCACATAATATAATGCGCTTAGTGCCTACATTATTGCAACTGCCATTAGTAATTGTTTTAGTAATTCATCTGATAAACTGAATTTTTTTAATATATTATTGAAAAATGCGTACTTCAATTTTTTTAAGCCTAGTTGCTTTTTCCCAAATAATCTATTTTACTTTGTGATGCGATTTTACAAGTCAGTAATAATCAGCCTTGTTTGTTCGGTTGTGTCGCGGTTACGAACAGTAACAGTCCCGTCTTCTAGTGTTTCAAAATCAATAACTATACATTTTGGTGTGCCAATTTCGTCTTGACGACGATATCTTTTACCAATATTGCCGTTGTCATCCCAAGTAACATTTCCGTATTTCTTTTTTAAATTAATATAAACGTCTCTAGCCTTTTCTACAAGCTCTAGTTTATTTTTTAGTAGCGGGCTGACACAGAACTTATAAGGAGCTAAATGTTCAGGAAGCTTCAAATAAATCCTTTTTTCACCTTTTACTTCATCTTCTATATAGGCCTCACTCAAAACAGCCATTATTGCCCGTTCTACTCCAAAGCTCGGTTCTATTACGTGTGGGACAAACTTTTCGTTAGTTCCCTTAGTGTTATACTCCATGCTTTTGCCACTATTATTTTGAATATTCATAAGATCAAAATTTGTTCTATACGCCAAACCTAAAAGTTCTTCTTTGCCTATTGGAAAATCGTATTCAAAATCTATAGTTCTTTTACTGTAATGTGCCCGTTCTTTATCAGGAACTTCTAGTTCATGCACTTTTTCTTTACTCAAACCCAAACCATTGAGCCATTCATGTACAAGTATGACCCACTTTTCAAATTCTTTTTCCCAATTATCAGGATGGACAAAATATTCTATTTCCATTTGTTCGAATTCACGGCTACGGAAAATAAAATCACGCGGGCTAATTTCGTTACGAAAAGCTTTACCTTGCTGTGCCAATCCAAATGGTAAATCCGGGTACAAAGTATCGACAACATTCTTATAGTTTGTAAAAATACCTTGTGCTGTCTCTGGCCTTAAATAACTAATACTTGACTCATCTTCGACCGGCCCTACAGTAGTTTTAAACATCATATTAAATTGCCTGGCCTCTCCGAATGTATTTTTCTTACCGCAATTTGGGCATGAACTTATGTCAATTTTATCAGCGCGAAAACGGCTTTTGCATGAATTACATTCAACAAGTGGGTCTGTAAATGTGTCTACATGGCCACTGGCTTTCCATACTTTTTGATTCATAAGTATAGCCGCATCTACACCATACATATCCTCACGGTCAGTAACGAACATTTTCCACCATAGCTGCATAATATTCCGCTTTAACATCACCCCTAACGGACCATAGTCCCATGTTCCTGCTAGCCCACCATAAATATCACTACCCTGGAAAATAAAACCACGACGTTTTGCCAGACTTACAATGTCTTCCATTTTTGTTTCATTATTATTCATAGGTGTAATTATATCACTACTTACTAATGATCCAGGCTCAAAAACCATAATTTATCCTCACTTTTCTCACGATCGTGAGAAAAGTGAGGATTTTCAGCTTTGGATTATTTGATAATAGTTAGCCAGCTAGTGGGTGTGGAGTTTGATAAAAGATCTGATGCTAGGGAGTAAATCTTCTGATAACTTACTAGCTTCGTTAACTTTTACTAGTTTATCAGGCGTGTTATAGCATGCTAATTTTAGGAATTTAATATGATTAGGGCTAAAAACCCCTTCTGGGTGGGCAAAAAAACCTCCGCCATCTAGGTCAAACAGATATTGTTTGTCTTCAAGCAGTTTTTGACCATTTGTTTGAGACGATACATTCAGCCCACTCCCCGCTGTATCTAAATATTTTTCTAGCCACCATAGCTCCAAAACCTTATCGTCAATATTTGTATTAACTTGCTCTAGGGCATTTACAGCTAAAGTAAAATATTCAGATTCAGAGCTGTCTTCTGTTTGCCTATCTATAGTTCTAATTATATTTTGAGCGAGTTCTAAACGGACATAGTTGGTCATAAAATTTCCATAATGAGAAATTATTTTTGAGCTAGTTAATGTTGACACACCACCCCTGCCCTTAATAAATGTTATTTCAACTTGGCAGTATGGTTCTATACCACCAGCCATTTTACTTTTTTGTTTACGAACGCCTTTAGCCAAGCAAGTTATTTTACCGTTATTTTGGGTTAAAAAAGATACTATCCTATCAGCCTCGCCATAATTTGTTCGCCTTAACACTACAGCCTTATCAACAATAGTGTTCATGCTAGTTGCTACCGTAAGACTTTATAATCCCTGCTAATTGCTTAGTGGATACGCGAGATTTATCCAAATACCGTTCCACACCAAATTTTTGCCAAACGGCTTCGTCTGCACCAAAGGAATATTCCGGGATTGAACTATAAATAATAACTGGTATATCGTGCCAATCTTCATAAGATCTAAATTCATGCAAGAACTCTACTCCGCTATGACCGGCTAGTTTAGGCTCTAGGATAACTACATCAGGTAATTTTTTATCTATTTGGCGTATTGCAGATTCGGCGTCAGGAGCCCACACTACCTTAACTCCTAAGGAGTGTAGCTCACTTCCATATGCTTGAGCTAAGATTTTATTAGGTTCTATTAATAATATATTCATTGATAATGGCTCTTTAATAGTCCTGCCATCAAATAAAAGAAAGTTGGCGACTCATTGGTATGTAAAATCCAACACCCTTTGACCTTTTATGAGAAAAAGATTTGAGATTGCTATCTAACCGATTAACAAGCTGAGATGCCAAAGCAAAACCTATCCCAGATGAGCTACTGCTGTCTGGTGCTATCATTTTTGCTTTATGACTCAACTGACCTGCATTGGCAATATCAGCCATGTTTATATTTAGATCGTTACTATATACACCTATACGCTGAGTAGTTGTTGCGGTTTGTTGCACGGCTACAGTAATTGTCGACTTACCCGTAGACTGGTTGCTTAGTATTAATCCTGAGAGCAAACCATATAAAGAACCTTTTAGAGCTGAGTAATTCGCGTAAACTGGCTCAAGTTTTTTGCCAGCATCTAGCTTAAGTGTAATATTGTAAGCCTTAGCAAGCTGGCTTAGCTCGCTAGTTACGTCTTGGGCTGCCGCAGCGGCCGACAGACTTGTTAATGGTAACTCAGTTTGGTTTGCATGAACCGCAAAAAGTACATAGTTTAAAATTCCTAAGCCTTGGCGACTGATTTTTTCAATTAATTCAGCATTTTGCTCTAAGTCTTGGCCATTTTCAGCTAAAGCTTTTATTTGTATAAATTTTTCCTGAAAATCTACAAATAAAGGATTGTAGAAATCCATTTCTTTAGTTATATCTTGATTGTGACTACCCAATTACAATCCTTTTTTATCCCATAGGTTTTCTATTTAACACCAAATAAATATAAGCTTATTATACCATATTGAAGACTGTTTATGGATTAAATTTAAGATTCTTTAGGACAAAGTTATTAAAGTCGTTTATATATACTTCGCCTTCGGTCCATATTTTCAGCACTTTATCTCGAACTGGAATAATTACTACCGACCCGGTAGCTTTTTCGCTAATTTTTCCATCAATTCTTGTGCCATTTGCTCCAGCTGGCAACCCTGATATCGGTGTTGCCTTAGCCTCACCCTTTTTTAAGTACTTGTCATACGGCTGCATTTGCTGTGCATAGGTACTTTGAACTATTTGGGCGCGTAATGCATATTTAAAACCATCTCCACCACTATTTTTGTCGGATGGTACGTAATTAGGATGGAAATAAGCCTCAACGTTCTTAGAGCCAGCACCCTCATCTACATAGGCACTCCAGGTTTTAGGGTAAGCTAATACTACGCTTCCATATGAAGCTGGTGAGGTATACGAAGTTAGCGGTTCCTTAGATTGTTCTGCAAACTGGGCTTCCAGTTCTTTCTTTTGCTTTTCTTGAGCTAAGGCTACGGCAACAGCAGATTTCTTATCACTATTAGTTTTATAATCTAGCATCTGAGTGTAAAACAATACGGCCACAACTGCGCTGGCAATAAACAGCAAGCTTACTATAACTAACCCAATAATTAATCCTAGTGGCGGTTTGTTCGATGGTAAGCCATTGGGTGTTGGGGGCAACATTGAAGCGGGCGCCAACTGTGGCGTTTGGTAAGGGCTGGGTGGATACAAGTTATTTTGCCCGTTTTGTTGTGGGTATTGGTTATTTGGTGGCATTATACTTATGCTAACACAAATTAGTTTGTAAGTTAAGAAGTTAGCAAGATAAAAAGTATAAATGCAATGTTAAATGGTAGATTCTAGACAATTGTAGTTACGATAAGCGGTCTTTAACCTCAATTAACCCACAAGATTATGTAGTGTTGGTGGGCGAGCATTTAACTCGCCCACCAACATGAGGAAAATGCTATTATCCCTCCTAGAAGTAAAAGGCTACTACGCCAATTTCTACCTAGAACGAAGCATGGTCAGTATTCTGCGAACAGATAATTGCCAACCATTATTCTTGGGTTGCTCAGGTTCTCCTGGAGATTTAAACATTTTTTCACCTCCCCCGTAAATTACTCTACAACTATTTAGTGATTTCGTCTATTTAATTGTATTTGTATAAAAATAGTGCGCCCTTCTCGGTCGTTGTTTTTTTTGTTTTTATTGGAAAGGCATAAGAAACAAGTTTGATTTTTTTACCATAGTATTGTTGTATAATTTTTTTGTCCAACCTTTGCATAAAACGGGTATGTAAAAATACATAGATTCCATCTGCTGAGGGCCAATTCTTATGCCAAAAATTGCCAAATTCTACCTTAACATGCTTGCGATATTTAAATGTCACCACTTTGGCAACTAGATAAATAATTGGGTTAAGCTCATAACCTACACTGTTGATACCCTGTTTGGCTGCGGTAACCAGCATCCGGCCGTCCCCACAACCCAGCTCCAATAGGGTTTCACCACGCTTAAGATCGAGCATTTTTAAAGCTTCAGCTTGTTGCTGTTTTAAGGTTGGCAAATACGGTGCACCAAATAATAGTACAGCTGCAAAACAAGCAAGAATTAACAATATAACTATTATAAATATGTTCACTACTTCTTAATTATTTTTAGTTCTGATTGCTTATCGGACAAATACTTATCAATTTCGGCAATTAATTTTTGAGCCTCACTAAACTTTTTTGTAGCTTCATCAAAATCTATTTCACTATTTTCAAACCAAGCCACTATTTCTTCCAGCTGAGCTTTTTTATTTGCATAATTAAAACTTGTTTTTGTCATATTTACTCCTTATTTACCTTTGTAACTTTGGCACCTAAACTACCTTTCGAAAGCCCAATATTCAGGGTGTCGCCAACTTTTATATGGCTTGCTGTTTTAATCGCATGATGTTTTCCAATAATACGTACAACCGCATAACCCCTATTTAAAACAGATTGTGGATTCAAGTTTTGTACTTGTTGCCTTAGCATTCGTAAGCTGTTTTGTTCTGTAATTAGCTTTTCGTTAATTGACTGGGCAAAATACGATAATAGCTGGGAATTTGCCGTTTTAATATTTTCTATATTTTGATAAAAACTGTTTTTAATTAACTTAGTGACTTGCTTAATAGAATCAAGTTCAGTAGTGCGATCTGGGACCAATAATTCGGCTGCATTACTAGGGGTGCTAGCACGGCTATCCGATACTAGTTCACTTAAACTTTCATCTATTTCGTGACCAATCGCAACCATACTAGGAATTCGGCTACTCGCAATTGCCCTAACCACCCTCTCGTCGTTAAACGCACTTAAATCATCGGCAGATCCTCCACCCCTAATAACCACCACAACATCTGCCAGTTCTGATTCATTATTTGCTCTTTTAACGGCATTTTCAAGTTGGGTTGGAGCATTTTCGCCTTGAACTAAACTCTCGTAAATACTAATTTGTACAAACGGCCATCGGGCTGACATTACTTTTACAAAATCAGCGTAGGCGGCTGACTCAATTGATGCCACAAGGGCAATCTTGTTTGGAGGATAAGGTAATGTTCGCTTCCGTTCTTCGTCAAAAAGACCTTCTTTGTCGAGTTTGGCTTTGAGTAAATCAAATGCTTTTTTGATAGAGCCTTCTCCACTAGGCCGCACAGACTGAACTGTAAAGTTAAAGCCAAATTGTTGGTGCAACGTAGGCCTACCTGATGCGACTACTACCATGCCATTTTCAATTGGCCCTGGTATGGCGTATATACTGGCAAAGCATGCCACTTTGCTGTAATCATCTTTAAGGTCAAAATAGACCCACTTATTCTTGCTTATACGAAAATTTGATACCTCACCATTAATGTGGATAAATCCAAAAGCCGTTTCCAGCACTTGGTTAGTTAGCGCAACAAAATCTGTTGGGCTAAATAGTAACGGTTGGTTTTCGTTTAACACGCTCTGCCTCACCCTTACGTAATGCTCTTTGATACAAAATGAAGCCAGTAGGAACAAATACCATCATAGTTGAAATACGATATATTAAAGTAGCAGATAAAGCTGCAGCCTTTGGTACGCCAGCGCTAGCAAATGTAGCAGTCATCAGTGCCTCATAAACTCCAATGCCTCCTGGTAATACTGATACTAAGCCGGCAAAACTAGCCACAGAATATGCCAGTATAACAGCGCCAGGATTGACGTGTTGTCCAATTGCTAAATATGCTAAATAAATAGTAGCTACCTCTGACAAATTTACTAAAAATGCCCACATAAGTGGTTTTTTTAGCTTGCTTCGATGCCTCATAACTTTTGTGTAATCTTTATGTAAATCAATAAATAATTTATCTACCTTATCAATATTTATTACATTTGCTTTTTTAGTAAAAGGATGAAGTAATTTATTGAGTACTTTTGGTAAAAAGCCAACAAAACTTGTAATCCTTTTTTCGTCACTAACAATATATACTCCCAACATCGAACCAAATAAAGTGACAAATGCAATTGATAGAGCAATATATAGTGTTACGCCCCCTGCCCGGTTATCGAAACTCAAAAAGAAAAGTCCAACAAATAGTAGTGATAAGAAGCTTATAAAAGTTAGCGCAAAACGCATTACCTGGGCAAGGGTTGTACGAGCAACAGGTATACCTAGATGCTTAAGTCGTATACCAAGATAAGAGAAACCAGCTACCCCGCCGCTCGGAAAGACGCTATTTACAAAATTTAGCTCTAAGGCAACCTTAAATGCCTGCCAACGGCTATCCATCTTAGTACCTGTGGCACCAAAATAATCATAATAGATCATACCAACTGCATAAAAATTAAATATTTGCATTGGTATCATTAGGGCAATATACCACCATTTGGCTCCACCAATTTCTTTTAAGCCTTCGGTGATTTGTGGCCAAGAAAAATATAGCAAAACAGCAAGTGCCAAAATAGTAACAATGTTTATTATTATTCGTACCTTTTTAGATAGCATGTCTAAGATTATAACTCATTTGCGTTATACTGTTTGCAGATGAAATATTTTGTAATACTTGGGCGTCAGCCAAAAATTAGTTTTGCCGAGCTAGAAAGTTTGTTTGGCTCAGAAAATGTATCTGTATTTTCGGCAGATATTGCAGTTTTAGAAACAGAATTAACTGCTGAAATATGCCAGAGACTCGGAAGTGTTATTAAAATATGTGAGATTACTAGAGAACAAACTTTCAGTAACTGGCCAAAATTGTCACAAAACATAATTCATACCTTTAGTAAAATTAGTAAAGCCTCCCCTGATGGCAAAATCACCATTGGAATAAGCTTATATGGTTTGAATATTAAGCTTAAGGATATAGAAAAAACAGGTTTGAGTGCCAAAAAAGTACTAAAATCCAGCGGTCACCCTATCCGCCTTGTGCCAAATAAGCAATCTTATCTATCTACACCACAAGTGATCCACAATAAACTGTTAACTAATTCGGGAATTGAAATAGTTGCTGTTGCTAGTGGCAATAAATTACTGCTAGGTAAAACCATATACGAACAAGATATCGAGGCTTATACAGCCCGGGATCAAGCCCGTCCCAAACGCGATGCCTATATAGGCATGCTACCTCCTAAACTTGCTCAAACAATTATAAATTTAGCTTCTGGTCAAGTTGAGGTTTCAGAAATTGCCCAAAATAATTCCAATTCGACCAGTTCGAAGATGCTTCTAGATCCTTTTTGCGGAACCGGAGTCGTTTTGCAGGAAGCACTATTGATGGGCTACAGCGTAGTAGGTACGGATATTAACCCTAAGATGGTCGATTACAGCATTGAAAATATTAGCTGGCTAAAAGATAAATACCCGGAAGCAACCAATCATTATGTTCGAATTGAGCTTGGAGATGCCCAGGATCACCAATGGCCGAAAGAAGTTGCAATTGTTGCTGGTGAAACCTATTTGGGCCAACCAATATCCATGATTCCAGACCCCGAAAAGCTAACTAGACTAGTAAATGAAACTAATGGACTACATAAAAGAAGTTTAGCAAATTTAGCTAAGCAATTATCACCAGGAACCCGTATTTGCCTTGCAGTTCCTGCTTGGCGTACAAAAAATGGTTTCAAACACCTACCTACGCTTGACCAACTGGGGGAAATCGGGTACAATCGTATAGAATTTAAGCACACTAAGCTAAACGATTTGATATACATCCGTGATAATCAGTTTGTTGGCCGTGAATTAGTCGTCTTAACTGTTAAATAGTAGATTCTAAGGAGAATGAATGTCACACGTTAAAGCTGGTGGAACTAGCAAGAACAACCATGATAGCCCTGGCCAGCGCCTTGGCGTTAAGCGTTTCGGTGGCCAAAAGGTCCGAACCGGTGAAGTAATTATTAGGCAAATTGGCCAAACCAAACTTGCCGGTGAAGGTACTTTTTTAAGTCGTAATTTTACAATACACGCAGCCAAAGATGGTGTAGTTGCCTTTAAACAACGTGCTACTAGACGTTATACTGGCAAGACAGTTCGTCGAACCGAAGTTGTAGTCGAATAAACTAATTGGTTTAGCTATCAAAAAACCCGCTTTTCATAAGCGGGTTTTTTATTGGACTAAAGTCTAAATTAGTTCGATTTTAAGTGATACTTAATTCGTTCTACTACATCTGCAATTACAACCTGGCTCTTTACAAGGTAATCGTCTACTCCTAAGCTTTTAGCGCGCTCTTTATCGGAATCTTGACTCAGTGCAGTTAGCATGATAATCCGGATATTTGCAGTTTCTGGAGTATTCCTAAGTATATCTAAGACATCAAAACCGCTGACCTTAGGCATCATAACATCTAATAGTATAAGGTCTGGGTGATATTCTATTGCCGAGGCCAAGGCCTCTTCGCCGTTCGCGACCCTTTTTACTGAGAATCCTTCGGCATCTAGCCTGGTTTGATAGACGCTTGCCAAGGCATCGTCATCTTCTACCATTAGTATTTTCTTTAGTGCTTGTTGATTTTGATCTTCCATAGCTCTTATGTTATGCTATTTTGCCCTAAAAAAGCAAGTTTATTACAAATTTACTTCTTTTAGTTTACTGATAAACTATCTTTAAAATAAACTTTGAGCTTTTTCTAGCTGGGGATCTTGTTTGTTTTTAATGTTATCTTCTGTAATTTCAACTTTTACATCTGGATCAATACCCTTTTTGTCGATATTTTGACCATTTGGCCTGTACCACCTAGCTACCGTTACCTTGAGCAAATCATTCGTATTAATGTTAGTCATTTCCTGTACGCTACCCTTGCCATAAGACTTAACACCGACTATTGTTGCCGCGCCGTTATCTTTAAGTGCGCCAGCTGTTATCTCGCTAGCACTAGCACTTCCTTCGTTTATTAAGACAACTGTTTTAACGCCAAGCAAAGGACCGGTAGATTCACATTTATAAGTTTTCTGGGTTATTCCCCCACGCTTTTCTTCTAAGACTGTTTGGCCTGCTTTAAGCCAATTGCAAGATACGTCAACGGCTGAAGTTAAGTAACCACCTGGGTTATTCCGCATATCTAGAATTACGCCCTTAACATTTTTTGCCTTAAAGTCGACAGCCGCTTTATCAGTTAACGCAGTTGTATCTTCGGCAAACCTAGCAATTTTAATATAACCAATATTGCCATCTAAAATTTTTGATTCAACACTATCTATTTTGATTGTATCCCGGACAATATCAAAGTTTAGCTTTTGTTTATCTCGAACAATAACCAACTTAACGGTTGTTCCTTTTTCACCCCTAATTTTGCTGACGGCTTTATCTACGTCCATTCCGATGGCATCTTCACCATTTATAGAAACAATAACGTCTTTTGCTCGTATGCCGGCCTTATCGGCAGGAAAACCAGATATAGGAGCTACAATAGTGATGTATTCACCATCCTTACCTAGCTCGGCACCTATGCCCGTAAAAGAGCCATTTAAAGACTCGCTAAGTTCTTTAGCTTCTGAAGAATCTAGGTATGTTGTGTGCTGGTCGCCAGCAGCATCTACTAAGCCTTTCTTAAGCCCTAGCATTAGCTTTTCTTCGTCTAACTGTCCATCGAACTTCTGCTTAAGCGTTTTGTATACTTGGTCGACACTATCGTAATTTAGCCTATTCGGCAATCCTTGATTATCTTTTACCGCTCCTCGCCCAAAACTTAGGCTAACTTGTCCACTGCCAACCATTAAGCCAAAGTAAAATAGTCCGAAAGCGATAAATACGGAAGCAAAACCACCAACTATCCAAGGCCAAACTTTTCTTTTTGCCACGATTTTTTTGTTTTCACCAAAATTATCCATACCGGTATAGTTTACCTTGTTTAAAAAATTATGCCTAGTAAAAACGATATTTACTCAGCAAATTATAAGTATCTATAGTAGTAAACCATTTGATATATCTTGCTAGTTTTTAAATAGACTCTGTTGTTTACGGGAAATGTATAAATGTCATAGGACCTAAAGCAGAACTATCAGCCGATAATGTCATTTCACTATACTGTCCCCATTGACCATTGACTATATAATTGTATTGACTAACTGTAACTGTGCGTCCATTAACGGCTTCAACGTACATTGCATGCCCGTAATAACCATTATTAGTAATTGCGACATCGCCAACTTGTGGATTTCTGTCTACGGCCCAGCCGGCAGCCCTAGCGTTAGAAGGCCATTGATTAGCATTTCCTCTGCCACCCCAATATGGCATATTTCGTCCTGATTGCCACACTTTGAATGCAGTGTAACTCACACATTGCCTAGCATACATGCCCCAAGAGTCTATTGGCGGGTTGTTGTAGTCGGCATTAGCCCATTTTGAAGGATATCCACCGTTACCGCTACCCTGAGTGATAACAGTGCCACTAGCAACCATTCTGGCGGCGATTGCGGCCATAACCTGGTTCTGTTGTTGTCGCAGACTATTTACTTGGTTCCTATAATTTGACTCTTGTCCTTGCGTATCTGCCAATAACTGATTACGTTCCGATCTTGCCTGAGCTAAAACCGCGCGACTATCTTGTTCCTGTTTAAGCAACTTTGCCTGTTCATCTTTTTGACCCTGTATTTTTTGCTTTAATGCTACTACTTTTTCAGTAGATTCCTGAACGCCACTTTTTAATTTATCTAAATAAGTTTGGTTATTGAAAAACTGAGTAAAGCTATCGCTACCAACAATTAGCTCAACAGAAGAGGCATCTCCTTTTTTATAAAGCTCTTTAATACTGGCTTTTAATAAGCCTTTTTGGCGATCAAGTTCGGTTTGAGCATTTTTAAGTTCAATTTCCAGTTGGGCTAATTTGTTATTGATTAAAGCTATCTGTGCATCAGTACTGGATATCTGACCATCGTATTCCGCAATTTTGGCTTTTAGTGTTTCACCCTGAGCAGCCAAATCAGAGGCTGCTTGGTTGTTCTGAGAAATTTGAGCACCCAAGACCGCTGCTTGGTCTCTTAGTTCAGCCAATGAAACTGCCTTGGCATCACCACCGTTAATTGCAATAATAGGAGCAACAGCAATAGTTAAAGCAACCACGCTGGCGACTGTTATCAACTGTATTTTTTGACCGATTTTTTTGTTTTTGTGCATCTTGTTAATTCGCAGCTTAATTTTGTACCCCCATTGTATCATCATAGCGCTTAAGTTTCAAGCTTTTAACTTTACTAAGTAGTGTATAAGAAACTATACTTTTACCACTGTCGTAATTTTAAATATTTCCCCATAGCCATGGTGCTAGAAATAACACCCACCAAAACTCCAAACAAAATACTGCCAACATACATAGTCGCTATAACAATAGGCTGGCTAAAGAACTCTTTTGTCGAAACAAATTCAGGTTGATTTGCTACCTTGCTACTAACAGCGTACGCAGCTGCTAAAACTACCGTAGAAGCAATTACCCCGGCGATAACACCGTAGATACTAGACTCAACAAGAAATGGTCCCCTGATATAACCCCTGGTTGCACCTAATAATTTTTCTGTCCTTATTTCGTCTTGGCGTGTAAAAATTGCCATTCTAATCGTGTTGAAAATAATTAGCATGCTAACTACAGCGAAGATCCCAGCCGCCACTATACTAGCCCGAGTAATAAACTTTTGGGCGGCAGCGGCCCGATCAATAGTTTTTTGAACTTCGGTTTTACCAATGCTTATATCTTCAATAATGTCAGTAAATTTTTCCTGCTTTGCTATATCGCCAACTTCATTAATTTTACTTAAATCTGTAACGCTTACTTCTATTGAGGCCGGAAGGCTGTTGCCTCCTAATAAGGCTAGCCCCTGTAACAACGCCTGGTCTTCCTTATTGGTTGATATAAATTCCTTTTGAGCTTGTTCGGCAGAAATATAATTAACGCTATCTACATACTGGTTGTTTTCGAACTGCTGTTTTAGCACGGCTATATCCTGCTCGTCAGTTCCAGGAATTATATAAACAGATACTTTTAAGTTTTTTGAAAGTTCAGAAATTATATTATGTGTTGCAACATTTAAAACTATTGAGGTAAGAATAATAATAATTGAAACAACCATAACAGCAATTGCTGCAATACTTAGCCAGCTATTACGAATAAAATTTTTGCCACCAGCAATAAATATTCTTCTAAGCGATATTAGCTTTCGTTTCATCTTTTATATACTCCACCAACCTTATCACTTACAATTTGGCCATCGCTAATTGTAACGACACGTCTTTTTAGCTTAGCAACAATGTCTTGATTATGAGTAGTCAGTAGCACTGTCGTACCGTATTTATTAATCTTTTCTAAAACTTTAATAACATCCCAGGCATGCTTTGGGTCTAAATTTCCGGTAGGCTCATCGGCAATTAATATTTTTGGTTGGCGTACAACTGCCCTGGCAATGGCCACACGTTGCCGCTCGCCACCCGAAAGTTCGCTTGGATAGCTATTTTCCTTGCCCGTTAGACCAACAATTTCTATAACTTTTGGAATTGTATGTTTAATTTCTTTGTTACTCATACCAACAATTTCCAAAGCAAAAGCAATATTTTCAAATACAGTTTTATTTGGCAGTAATTTAAAGTCCTGGAAAACCACACCAATTTTTCGCCTTAAATATGGTATTTTACGGTCTTTAAGATGCTCATAATCTATTCCACCAACTATAATTTTGCCAGTAGTGGGTTTTTCTTCACGAGTTAGCAGTTTAAGCAAGGTTGATTTGCCAGCCCCACTTTGACCTACAATTACCACAAACTCTTTAGGTTCAACATGCAGGTTAATACCCTTTAGTGCCGTTCCCCGTTTATTGTAACTTTTTGTTACCCTGTCCAATAAAATCATACTTAACCATTATAACAAACATGCCAAGAAAGAGAGATTTATATAGTCAAAATTGATACTGACATATCGGCCAATTATCCAAATACCATAAAATGAGCAGTATTTAGTTGAAATGCACTACAGTTTAATGTTGCAATATTTTTATTGTAATATTCACCTGCCAATAATTCCCTGTCTGTTTCTGTTTCTGTTTCTGTTTCTGTTTCTGTTTCTGTTTCTGTTTCTGTTTCATCTTCGTCAAGTGGTTGTTCTAACATATTTTTATAAATTTGAAGTCTTCGGACAACTTCGCCTAAGGATACTTCAGATTTTTCAGCATTGCTTAAACCTTCCATACTTAACCTTTCTTACTAATACTCCAAATTAAAAATGCATTTATAAAATCATTTAGGTTGCCGTCGAGCACTTCTTGCACATTGCTAGTTTCGTGCTTAGTACGTACATCTTTGACCATACTATATGGATGAAGTACATAATTACGAATTTGATTTCCCCAGGCTGCTTGTTCGTTGGGGCCTTTCAAGTCGCGAAGGCTTTCCTGATGCTGTTCAATCTGCAGTTGAGCCAAGCGAGAACGTAAAATTGTCATAGCAGTTTCTTTATTTTGTAGCTGTGACCGCTCGTTTTGTATTGCAACAGTTATAGCGGTAGGCAGGTGTGTTATACGAACTGCACTATCTGTGGTATTAACACTTTGACCTCCATGGCCACCCGCCCTATAAACATCTACTTTTAAATCTTTTTCATCGACTGTCACTTCTTCAGGTGTATCAATTTTGGGTAATACATCGACTTTAGCAAAACTCGTTTGGCGTAAATTATCGCTATTAAACGGGCTAAGCCGAACCAACCTGTGTACCCCGTGTTCGCTTTTTAGTTTGCCATAAGCCATGGGGCCGGAAATTTCGATAGTAACGCTTTTAATGCCAGCTTCTTCGCCGGCTGAAATATCAATAATTTTAGGCTCGAAACCCTTGTTTTGCTCCACAAACCTCAAGTACATTCGCTGAAGCATTTCGGCCCAATCCTGGGCATCTGTACCACCGGCACCGGCATAAATACTTAAAATTGCATCGTGGTCATCGTATTTACCGCTATACAAAAGCTCTTGCTTAAGACCTTGATATTCTGACTCTAGTGTTACAATATTTTTCTGTAAATCTGTAAGAATACTGGGATCTTCCATGGCAATTAGTTCTAGGCCATCATTCACTGAAACATTTAGTTTTTGCCAGGGTTCGATACGGTTTTGTATTTTTGAAATTTCTTTGGAAACTACTTGGGCATTGGTTTGATTTTGCCAAAACTCAGGCGATTCTTGCTGCATTTGCAAAGATTTTAGTTTATTTTCTAAACCAATAATGTCAATAGAAGCTAAGTCATTTTGAAGACAATTTTGTAGTTCTTTGTACCTTGAAGCTAAATCTTCCATGGCTTAGTAACCCACCTTTAGCTTTTGTAGTTTTTAGCAATAGTTTTGTATAGTTCGTCTACAGGCAAGTTTTCTTTTCCGTTAGTCATTAAACCAAGCCCCCAAGAAGGTGAAGCAAACAATTTTTCAACAATATTCTTCATGCCAGATGCTTTAACAGACATAATTTGATCTTGAACAGCAGGATATTCCTTTACAACACTACTTACGAAATAGGCATACTGATACCAATCAGCGAGCGAACTTATTGTTTGGATAGATTTTTGGAAGCTCCCCCATTCATAAGCTTTAATTCCATCAAGTTCTTCTTTGGTGATTTTTCCATCAGCAACATTTTTAAGTTCTTTGGAAATAAGTTTAAAAAGTGGTAAGGCATTTTCTGCTTGAACCTGGCCAGCAACAACCCAAATATGATTATTTTTTGACCTGTAATAACTACTATCTATGCCATAAACTAAGCCACGTTCCCTAGCCTTACCAAAAACTTTAGAATGAAAGGTTGTAAACAAATAATCTTGAACAGCATATAGGCTATACTTTTCTTGCCGGTTAAGTAAACGATCAAAAACTGATGCCCATCTATAATAAACGTTGTCCAAGCCAGCTAACTCTAAGGTTAGTGGCTTTTCAAGTTTTATTGCAGGTTCTGCCGGTAAGTCAATTTGGCCACTGCCTGTTGGCATATCCAAAGCTTCTAAACGTTTTATGATTGAATTTTTATGTCTAGCAAGCGGTCCAGCAATTATAAACCTCATATTACTAGTGAAATGTGTCTTTAGGTAATGGTCTTTTATATCTTGTAAGTTAATTTTACTAAGTTGCTTCATCCTAGTAGTGTAGCTTTTGGATACAAAACCCATTTTATTTTCTAACTCTAATAATAGTTCAGTATCGTGATAGTTACGGCGCATTTTTAGTTCTTCACGAACATTAGCTACCTCTGATTCAAAGTCTTTTTCTAAAAAAAGTGGCGATTCAATTGCTAAACAGAGTAAATTAAGTATTCGGTCAGTTTCAAACTCAGCACACTCGGCAATATAGCCCATATGGTAGTCGCCTGTGTATGCATTGTTATAGGCACCATGTTTGGTAAACTCTTGGCTGAATTCGCTAGCTTTTTTATATTTAGAATTAGCACCTAATGCCAAGTGTTCCATTATATGAGCGGTGTCCATTTTTCCCTCTGGCGATAAGTAGTATCCAGCCCTAAAAGCTATATCAAAATATGTAACATTTGTAGAAGGTGCGTCTATTAGCAGACCCTCAATGCCGTTAGCAAGTTTTATTTCCTCAACCCAATGCTGCACTATTATTTACCGTCTACTTTTTTTCTTATTTTGACGCTCGGCTTTGCGTGATGCTTTCTTCTTTTTGGCAGTTGTTTTTTTCTTAGTTTTTCTCACAGTAAAATCGTCTTCGTGTAGATTTTCACTCTCTGTGATAACATCGGCATTATCAACAGAATTTCTGGCAGCTTTTGTAAGCTCAGTTTCAGTCATTGCTCCTTCTTCTAATGCTTGAGCAGTTGGCATGGCATGGAAAAGATTACGAAGCACTTCACGCCTAAGAAGATGTTGCATTTCCTCAAACATTTGCTGAGATCGGCGCCTATATTCTACTAATGGATCACGCTGGCCAACACTAGTCCAGTGAATCCCTTCGCGTAAATGGTTCATATTTTCTAAATGTTGCATCCATAAGTTATCTAGTATTTGGAAGTAAATATCTCGTTCAATTAACCTCATAATCTCTGGGGTAAAGGCAGTTTCCCTAGCCTGATAAAGCTCTACGGCTTCTTGATCTAATACTTTTTCAAACTTATCTGCAGGAGCATCAAATAATCTATCTAAAGTTGGGTCATCAAACGGAAATACTTCAGTTATAATCTTTTCATAATTCTCATCTTGTCCTGGCAAGCTAGATAGAACTTTAGATTCTTCTTTAATAAAATCTTTCATTCGGCCTTCGATATTTGCGTTTTCAAGCAAAGCACGACGGGTTTCGTAGGTAACTTTACGATGACGGTTCATTACATCATCGTACTTAACAACATTTTTACGGGAATCGAAGTTGAAGCCTTCTACCTTCTTTTGAGCACCTTCTAGGCTTTTGCTAACAACTCTGTTTTCGAGTGGCATGTCTTCGTCTACCTTGAGTCTGTCCATTAGGTTACGGATTCTATCGCCACCAAAAATACGCATCAAATCATCTTCGGTACTAACATAAAATTGGGTTATGCCTGGGTCACCCTGACGTCCGGAACGACCTCTTAGCTGGTTATCTATACGGCGCGATTCATGACGCTCGGAACCCAAAACAAACAATCCACCTAATTTCTTGGTTTCATCAGTTAATACTATGTCTGTTCCACGTCCGGCAATGTTAGTGGCGAGAGTAACTGCACCTTTTTCGCCGGCTTTAGCCACAATGGCGGCCTCTTTTTCATTATTTTTAGCATTTAAAACCTGGTGTGGAACACCAGCCTTGTTTAAAGCAGTGCCTATTTCTTCGTTATTTTCAATAGAAACTGTGCCTATTAGAACTGGTTGACCTTTTTCGTGAAGTTCCTTAACTGCCTTAACAATGGCGTTAGTTTTAGCCTCATTAGTTTTGTAAATCCTATCTGGTAAGTCTTTACGCTGAATTTGCTGATTTGTAGGTATTTCAATAACATCTAGTTTATAGATTTGATGGAATTCTTCACTTTCGGTTAAGGCCGTACCCGTCATACCACTAAGTTTTTCGTATAACCTAAAGTAATTCTGGAAAGAAATTGTGGCCAGTGTCATAGATTCTTCCTGAACAGGGACATTTTCTTTGGCTTCAATAGCTTGATGTAAGCCTTCGTTATAGCGCCTGCCAGCAAGTAAACGACCAGTGTATTCATCTACAATAACAACTTCACCGTCATTAGTAACCACATAGTCTTTATCGCGAATAAACAGTGTTTGGGCACGCAAAGCTTGGTCAAGGTGATATATAGACCTAACATTATCATCGGCATATAAGTTTTTAATACCGAGTAGTTTTTCGACTTTTTCGACACCTTCATCTGTGAGTGAAACTCGTTTTTCTTTTTCATCAACAACATAATGTTCGGGCTTAAGTTTTGAAACGATTCGATAAAATTGTGCATACGCTTGGCCACTGTTACTGCTTGGTGCACTGATAATAAGTGGCGTCCTGGCTTCATCGATAAGGATGGAGTCTACCTCATCGACAATAGCAAAATTAAGCTCCCGTTGACGTAGTTGGTCGACTTCACGGACCATGTTATCCCTAAGGTAGTCAAATCCGTACTCGTTATTAGTACCGTAAGTTATGTCGGCACGGTAAGCTTCTTGCCTGGTGCATGGTCTTAGGTGCTTAAATCGCTTATCAAAATGATTATCGTTTAAAAATTCAGGATCATAAATATAACTGGCGTCCGGGATAATTACCCCTGTTGTTAGGCCTAAGAAATGGTAAACTTCAGACATCCAGCCTGCATCACGCTGAGCCAAGTAATCATTAACCGTAACTACATGCACTCCTTTGCCTGACAGAGCATTTAGATAAACAGGGGCCGTTGCAACTAAGGTCTTACCTTCACCGGTTTTCATCTCGGCCACGTTTCCTTCGTGCAATACAATGCCACCAATCAGCTGAACATCGAAATGACGTTGGCCAAGTTTTCTACTGGCTGCCTCGCGGACAACTGCAAAAGCATCTGGTAAAATTTTATCCAAAGATTCTTTTTTTAGCCTGTCTTTTAGAACATCAGTTTGTTTTGCCAGAGCAGTGTCAGACATTTTTTTGTATTTGGCCTCTAGCTTATTTATATCGCCAACGCGTTTCTTAATACGCCGAATGGTGCCTTTTTGGTTATCACCTAAAACTTTTTTTAGAAAATTACTCATTAATTAATAGACCTTTCCCTATTTTTGAGCTTGCAACGGACTTAGCAACATTATTGCCAAGTAATAATTCAAGTCAATTTACTATGGTCTATTGTACCTCAACATATAGTCCCAGCAAAGCAAATGATTGGAGGATTATAAAGTTGAAGCTTAGCTAGCTACAAATACTAGTTTTTACCAACAAGTTTACCTAAAGCTGAGCGTATTCGACGAGCACCGTGCTTGGCTGTACTAGCGTTTTGGTCTTTGTATTTTTTCAGCTGTGCTTTAAGTTTCTCTTCGACAATATCAATGGCGGCATACATGTTCACAGTAGTTTCGGAAGCCTGAATAGTTGCATCTGGCACATATATTGTCACTTCGCAGGTAGATTCTTTTCTCGCTTTTAGTTTGGCTTCTTTTAGCTTAACTTCTGCGTGGGCACTTTTACGGGCATGCTTTGGCATATAGTCATCTAGCTTACCAATTTTCTTTTTAACATACTTATTAATCTCCTTGTCGACATCTGCATGTACAGTTGTTATTTCCAACTTGCTTATCATATTATCTCCCTTCCATTTAAATACGGTTGTAAAACTTGTGGAATTATAACATCACCCTCCTTGGTCTGATTGTTTTCGATGATGGAAGCCATAATTCGTCCTAACGCAAATGCTGTAGCATCATTAGTATGTACCAGTTCACCTGAAGATTTTGTACCTAAACGCCGTGCCTGATAATCTGTCATATAGTCAGCCGTATGGGTTTCACGATATTTTTGTTGGCTTGGGAACCAAACTTCAATATCTACTGCTCGGGCATCTGGTTTCCCAATATCAGCAGTACATTTCATAAGCCTTTGATATGGTAACCCTAAACTTTGCACCATGTATTCTTGAATGGCCACAAGGAGTAAGTGCTCATTTAATCCACTTTTAGCATCACTAAATACTTCCATCTCAAGCTTATCGAATTGATGCATTCTAATAATGCCTTCCATATCCTTCCCATACGTTCCTGCCTCTTGTCTAAAACTTGTAGAGTAACCTATTAGTCTAATTGGCAATTCTTCGGGACTAATGGATTCGCCAGCATACATACTGCCTAAAGTATGCTCAGCGCTACCGATTAACCATAAATCATCTTCCGACTGAATACTATAGCGATCTTCTCGTGGCTCTAGCCTGTCCATTTGGTCGTAAATAGCACCTCGAATCATAACTGGTGGAAGTATCGGGGTGAAAGCTTTAATTGATAAATTTAAACTATTCTCGTTAGCCAGTTTATTTATAAGCTCCGCGTCAGATAAAATATCAAAAACATAATTAACAATTGCGAACTGAAGTCTAACTAGGTTGCCTTTTATATAGGCGAACCTACTACCAGATACCTTGGAAGCGCGTTCTTTATCTATCCAGCCTTTAAATTGGGCTATTTGCCAATGATTCTTAGCTTCAAAGTCAAATACAGGTTTTTCGCCCCATGTTTTATCTATTACGTTTTCTTCTTCACTAATGCCAACTGGCACTTCTCCAAGAGGCATATTTGGAATTTTTTTATGCAAATTAAGCCATTTTTCTTCAGTGCTTCTAAGATATTCTTCCTGTGTTGCTAACTGAACTTTTAATTCTTTGCCCTCATTTATAAGCGACTCATCTGGTTTGCCACCCTTCATTTGAGAAGATATTTCATTGCGTCTTTGACGAAGTAGCTCTACTCTGCCCAACAGTTCTTTTCTGTCTGTATCCAAAGACAACAGTTCGTCTATATTAACGTCGTAACCTTTTTGCTTGGATTTTTCTTTTACAAGTTCGGGGTTGTCCCTTACAAATTGAATATCTATCATATATTTTTATTATAACCCTATCTAAACTGTTTTTCTTGCATTTTATTTTGCAAGCAATTATGATTTCAGTATATCTAAAAAATAAAAAGGATAAAAAATGCAAAAGGGATTCGGACAAATACAGTTTCTACTGCTATTATTGCTTATCGTTGGAGGTGTGGGATATGCAGCATACAATGTTACAGAACAAACTAAAAGATCAATTATTGAGGCGGCTAACGAAGCATCTGAAAAAGCAGCTGTTGAATACTTTAAAGATGCCCCTCGAGCAAGCCAATCAAACCAGCCCAGTTCTGTAGCACAAACCAATCAGGCAACAACATCAACTGCAAATAATACGGCTATAACTTCAAAAACTATTGTTGGCAATGCATCACCAACAGTTGCCCCCGTTCTATCTCCAAATATTCCAGTGCCAAAAACCTCAATCCAAAGTATCCAAACTTTTTTTAGTGCAATCAAAAGTGGAGACTTTGTTACAGCCAATTCCCTCATGGGCCCTAAATTAGCTACATCCATTGCTCAATTATCTGGTACTAGTGACCCTGCTAAGGCGCTAAGTACTTGCCAAACAAACCCCACCTGTAAAATGGTACTATCTTCATTTCAACCACCCAGCACTGGCTACACAACTAAGCAGTACACTGCAAAGGCTGGAAATAAGGGTGAACAAATCAGCTTTCCCCTAAGTAAATCTAACCCAACACTTGCAAAAAGTATCGGCGATTTTAATATAGATGTTTTCTCTGAAGAATATGCTGGAAATATTTGGGTCATCCAAGATGTATTTATCAATGGGCAAGCACTGCAAAACTTCTTCTAATACTACTTATTCTTTAAATAATCTAATGTTAGCTCTGTGCGGGAACGGGCATACGCACAATGCTCACATTCACCACCCATTATACTTGTACCGACTGCAGGGATAGGACCTTCCAAACAATTCTTAACATCTAAAACCGTTTTATCCACCCAATCTGTAGTGCCGTTATGTTCAATAACTTTAGTTTTAAACTCTACTACATTATTGAAGGCTGGTTTTGATGCGTCGCCATTGGCATACACAAAATAACCTTTATCACTGACTTTATAGCCATTTTGTTTTAGTAACCATTGATAAATTTCCAATTGACGCTTATAACTAACTTGCCAATCGGCATCCAAATTTACGTCTGTTTTTTTGGATGTTGCTTTGTAGTCAACAACAATTAATTCACCATTTTGATTCACCCAAATATCATCAACAGCACCAAAAATTAATAAATTTGTTGGTTTGTGCAGTGCTTGAATGCCTACAAAATTTTCTCGCCATTTATCTAGATCTTTATTTTGATATGGGACGGCGTTAATACCGTATTCCACCATTATGGGATGTGGCTTTTGAGCTTTTCTATAGGCATCAAATTCCTTTTTAAAAAGCTCATCAATTGCTTTATTAATTTGGAATGGAGGGCTACTAGGTCGCTTTATTTTTAGCCTTTCGCCGAGCCAAAAACACCTAGGACACTGCGTAAAAAGCTCAAGCTTACTTCGACTAAGTTTATATGTTTCTGTTTGTCCAGGGTTGTACTTTGTATCGTATTTTGTATATGCCATTAGGATTAATTATACACGCTGTTCGTGCACAATAGGTTGGCCAACATAATTTCGGGAATATAATCCATTGGAAATAGATGATCCCGGCTTGGGACCTATATATGTCTTATATAATGGAGTAGCCTGTTGATCATTATTATTTGACTCAATAATACCAATATGAATATTCATATCTGATAATTTCGTCTTAACTTCCAATAAGCGACCCGTTCTTTCACTTACCACACCCTCAGCCATTTGTACTGTGCTTGTCTCATGGATGAATCTTTGCACTGACAGTGGAAGATTATTTGATCCGCCTGCAAATAATAGACGTTCCAAACGCCATGGACGGCCAGTATCCTTAACTCCAGCTAGTTTTCCTTCATCTTTTAGAAGTGTTTCAAAAATAACTAAAGAATCACCCCAAAATTTAATATCATCAGGTATCACTTCAGTTGCCAGTACCCTTAAGTTTTCGTTATTGATCTCCGAAAGTACTTGTTCGGAAACCCCTTCTCCTAACTGATATACATGGTCATACATACCCAAAGTTAAACTATTTAGCCTGCGAACGTTGCCACTGGTTTGTGGGTCTGGATCATTCACCATTGAAACCAAAGCTTGGTTGAAGTAAGTCAGTACATCTTTGGCATATTCTTGATTAAAAATTGCATTCTTATCTCTTCTTAGCCAATTAACCCAGTCACTAACCCAATTTACTTTCTGTAATCTATCTAATCTACTAAGAGTACTATAATCTGGGTAGTCGCTATGCCTCCTTTGCTCAGGGATAACGAGAGAGCCCATGGCAGTACGCCCTATATCTGTAATATCTAAAATAGTTTCCTTACAACCAACTACTCTTTCGGCATTTGAAATGGACATTATGTTGCTCCTTATTTATTTTTTGAATTAAGCATAAACATTTTTGCTGGTGGCTAGTACTGCAAGAATACCAAGATGAGTTTTAAGTGACTCTAAATCTGCGATTGCTAATTCTTGTGATTGTTTAGGCAATTTATATTCACCGCTACTAATATCAACGTCTGTATTCGTATTATCTACTCTATAGGTATATGATCGCCTTGTGTCTTCTCGTAAGGTTTCAATTACAAGTGACTCATCTTTAGATTCTATTTCCCTAAGCTCAAAACGTACCACTGCGCCATCATTTCTATACCTAACACCTCCTTGGGCATGGCCAATATTATGCAAGGTAGTGCGCGGGTCTGGCACTACTCCAAAAACACTTTTTCTTGAACGCATTATCACTGATAAATACTTTTTTGTGTCTTCAAAAAGACGAAATTGATCACTTAGTTGGCTACTGTTAAAATCTTGTTCATACTGTGCCATCTGGTTGTCCTGAAGGCCAAAAGGTCTTACAAATTATTTTATAAATACTATTATAGTCCTATTGTCAAGTATTGCTAGTTGTATCTACTCACTAAGCAGCCTCGCTACTCCTACAACCGAAGCTGTTTCTGCACGTAAGGTGAATTTGCCAAGATTTATATGTGGTAAATCGAAATTCTGAAACATAATCTTTTCACGATCTGTCCAACCACCTTCAGGGCCAATAAGTAGCCCACATTTGTCTAGCGAAATAAGTTGTACTTCATTGTCCTGTTTACTGTGTTGCTCACAGATAAACAATGGGGCGTCTTGGTACTCTGAAAGCGCCTCATCAATTAAGACAGGCTCTCTAACTTCCGGAATGTCAGCACGGCCACACTGTTCCGATGCTTCAACAACTATTTTTTTGGCCCTTTCAGTATTAAAATTTGTTTTTTCACTGCGGTCAGCAATAATAGGTATAAGCTTATGCACCCCAATTTCTGTGGCTTTTTGCAAAACCCAATCGTTTTTATCTTTTTTAAGTAACGACCATAGTAAATAGACCTTTTTGTCTGGAACAACTCTACTTAGTTCAGTCTCCATTTTCAGCTGCACGGAACCTTGTTCGGATACGGTAATTTTATATAATCGTTCTTCTGAGTCATTAAATAAAACTAGTTCGTCGCCTACCCTATAACGAAGTACTTTTTGCCATTGATTAAGCATTTTCTCGTCATGCATCCATACAACTTCACCTAAAGCAATTGGCCCAAACCTATTATGCATTTCATGAACATAAAAACGATGCAATTTCATTTTTTGTTTCCACTTAGTTATTTTTTAGTATACGCCTGTTTTTTATAAAAAGTATACAAAAAAATCCCCATTCGCAGTTTGGGGACTTTTTTTGTTAACCAATTCTTGTGCGAAGGCGGTTAACGGCTTGTCAATATGGCTTAACAGAGAATGGTCATTGGGTGATTTGAATATCAAAACGTTTCGGGTGTTTTGGACGTCTATTGTCGCTACCGGAAAGTCTTTTGGAATAAACACTTTTGTGACGCAATTGCTTTTGCAAAACCTGTAGATCTTCGTTTATTTGGCGTAGGCCTTGCTTAATGTGTTTACCGATTCTTCGTCTCATAGTTACCCCCAATGTTGGTACTTATACCGTAACATCTTACAGTTGCCCTATTCAATATACTTTTTTACCATTTTACGGGAAAATTATCTGTTAATTTAAAAATCGAACAGTTCATTAATCAGCGAGCTTCTAGCTGGCCTGTTCGAGTGGGCATATGCAGATTCGCTAGACATTGAGCTTGGAAAGCCTTGCTCATTACCATCTATTAGCTTGTCAAGTTCGTCTCGTTCTATCCAAACCCCTCTGCAATCGGGACAATAATCTATTTCTAGTCCCTTTCTTTCCATTATTACCAAGCTTGAGCCATCTGTTGGACATCTCATTAAAACCTACTCCCCTCTAAATCTAGATAAATATTTTTCCTGTGCTTTGGACTCCTTTTGTAGTTAGACGCATATGCTTTGGTATAAACACTCCTACCTTGAATTTGTCTCTGAAGAATTCGTAAATCTTCTTTAAAACTTCTTATGTTAGCATTAATTCGTTTGCCAATATTCCGTTTCATAATATACCCTCCTTTTTTATTAATGAGGTTATAAACTAATTACTTTAGCTTATGTTTATACATTATTTTATTTAACTTAAAGCAAGCTGAGTATATTTTTATGTATTGAATAAAACACTTTACACAACTGAGATAACCAGCATTAACCAAAGCCAAATGCTTAGTAAGGGCAGTATGCTCACTGTAAAAATATTTGGTTTTGTTTTCTTGGCGTAGAACTTATATAGCAGAAAAGTACCCAAAGATATAACAGCCCAGCATATGTAGTTATATAATGGTACGCTACCGTTGTTCCACCACCAGAAACCCAAACTAATTGCAAACTGCTCTAGGAGCAAGTCAAAAAATATTATAATAATTGCACCAAGGGTTAGTTGTTCATATAAACGCAACTTGCCAGCAAGCAATACAATTTGCCACGCGCTAAAAGTTACAATAAACCATAGCAGGCCAATAATAAACGGTGTTCCAAGAACCTTAAAGCCCAAATAGTCTCCGTATGTGTAATTACCGAACAACAAGCCTGTTTGGACACCTATTAGTTCAAGCAAGTAGCAAGCTACTATAATAATTCCAGCTATTATTAGTTTAGTTTTTGGGCGCTCTTCCCAAAATACGAATATTGCAGAAAAAATCAAAGCAAAAAGAACTGGTGAAAATTTCAGTATAAAATTTATGCCAAATGAATACACCAGCAAGGAGACTAGCAATAATATTGCTAGAACTATTAGTGCCCTGAGCTCTGGTCTTTGAGCTGATTTATTATTTTTATACAAATTTTAACACCTAACTAAAAATTAATATTAAATATTTGGATAGATTGTTTTGGTAACTTCATCGATTTCGATTTTAAGCTGTGGGAAAGGTACCCCTTCGCGGGCGGAAACTCCTTCGAATATCCAAAATACTCGTTCGCTATATCCCCATCCACAAGCAGGAGGCATGCCATATTCCAACATTTCTACAAAATCTATATCTAACATCATTGCCTCTTCGTCACCGGCATCACGCATATTTTGCTGTTCACTAAATCTGTTGAGTTGATCTATTGGATCATTAAGCTCGCTGAAACCGTTACCCAGTTCACTGCCTGCCATTACTGGCTGAAAACGTTGTACCGTATTTTCATCTCCTGGGTTAGATTTTGCTAAAGGACTAATGAATTTTGGGGTATTGATAAGCCAAATAGGCCCAGCAACATCTTTGCGAATATTTTTCCAAAGCTTATCTATGCCCCTGGCTATATTTTCAGTTTTTTCTACTTCTAGTTTATTGTCCTGTAAAGCTTTCTTAATTTCATCAATATTACAGTCATAAACGTCAATATTATACCGTTGCTTAATTGTTTCGGCGTAATCCCATTCCTGCCATTCTTTGCTCAAGTCAATTTCAAAATTACCTAGCTTAAATTGTAATGTCCCGAATGTTTTTTCTAATACATACCTGTACATTTCGGTCATAAATTTCATGCCATCACGCCAATCCCAATAAGCTGAATACCACTCCATGGCAATATGCTCAGGCAAATGTTCGTCACTATAATTTTCGTTTCTAAAGCGCGGTCCTATATCGTAAACCTTTTCGTAGCCACCTCCCAGTAGTCTTTTTAATGGTAACTCATGGCTAATTCGTAGATAAAAATCCTGGTCCAGTGCATCCATATGGGTCACAAACGGATTGGCATCTGCCCCGCCAGTTGTGTGTTCTAGCACTGGTATATTAATTTCGACGAAGCCATTTTCATTTAAAAAATCACGCGTAGCTTGCCAAAACTTACTTCTCCTTAAATATCGTTCATATACTTCTTTATTAACATTTGTGTCTATATATCTGCGCCTTAGACGCTCTTCTTTATTAGTAAAGCCGTCTTGACCAGTTGGCATTGGGCGCAAACTTTTTGTTAATAATCGTAAGTTAGCTACCTCAACCGACACTTCGCCTGTTTGAGTTTTGATAACCTTACCGCTAGCCTCAATAAAGTCACCACTATCTAATAATGTTATTTCATTTAACCCGAGTTGGCTAATGCTAGCATTTAACGGTAGAATGATATCATTTTTTAAAAATAGCTGTAGCTCGCCACTAGCATCTTTAATAACAATAAAAGCAATTTTTCCGAATTTTCTTATGCCCTTTATACGCCCAACAACAGTAACAGTCTGTCCATTTAAATCATCAAAATGATCAACAATTTCACTATTTATATTTGTACGTGAAACTTTTGCTGGATAAGGATTAATACCCAGTTTTTTTAAATCTTCTAATTTGCGTAACCGTTCATCACGGAGTTCTTTTAGTGTTGCCATTGGATTTTAGTATACAGTATAGAGCTCACAGAATACATATTAAGGCTTTAACAATTAGCTTGTCCTATTTATATGACCATTTTTTAGGTTATTTACTAAGAAATACTTGCAACTGTATAGGTTTGAGTTTCGGCAGGCGTAGCAATTTCAACTTTGTCACCAACAACTTTACCTAATAGAGCTTTACCAATTGGGGATTCATCGCTAATTTTTCCGGCAAGTGGGTCAGCTTCAACAGTTCCAACAACCTGGAATTCTTTGTCACTTCTACCGCCATGCAAACTAACTTTTGATCCAATTTGAACTTTGCCACCCTTTTTTGGTGCTTTTATTAAGTCTACGTTTTTAAGTATATGTTCTAGCTCGGCAATACGTGCTTCGGCATTGGCTTGTTCATTTTTAGCAGATGCATATTCGGCATTTTCACTTAAGTCACCCATTTCACGGGCAGTTTTAATACGATCGGTTATTTCTGGCCTATCAGCAATTAAAGCATTTAACTCGCCCTGTAATTCGGCGACTCCATCTGCAGTTAATTTATATAATTTCTTCATTATTGTTTCTCGCTTTCTAAACTATAGAGGGCAAAACTTGGTAAATAGTCGGCGTTTATTGGCGCCTAATGACTAAGTTACCCTCCTCGTTTGGTACGGTTAGTATACCTCATGGTCAGATAATTTTCTAGTCTAAAAACAGCTGTCATTTATCTTTATTCTATTACGTACCAATACTGGCGATTTAAAAAGCTCCCGTAAAAGTCTTTATCGTTATTGCACCAATTAATGTTTTGACAAACAGCACCATCATAAGTGGCATATGTTAAAAATATTTCAGCTTTTTGCATTGATTGTTCTGCATTTAAATTTGCTGGTAAAAGCCGTATATTATAACCAAGGTATTGCTTCGCTACCCTTGATGGATTTTTTGTATTGTTAATAGCTTCTTTGGAAAAATTTGATCCAGCGGAGTGATCACTATGGTCTAGACTATCACCGTTGACTAATGAGCTTTGTACCCTAATTGTATCTGCATGAGAGTCTATTATTATGTCAGCTAATAATCTAACTAATGCGTCTTTATTTAGCATTAAGCTATTGTCAACCGAATAAATATTTCCAATTTCATTGTTCCAAAGTTTTGCTAGGCTCTGACCACTCTGAAATTCAAAACCATGCCCTAAACGACCACCATCAGGTAGCCTCAAAAAAATTAACCGACTATTTTTATTTACGTATGAATTTACTTCACTACCCCTTTGCCTAAATATATCATTATTCCACGGCGCATCTGTTTGCATCATTTTTGAGTATGCCTGTCGGCTGCCATTCTCTCTATATATCCAATAAGCATCTGAGTCATAGCCTTTACCTGCTGTTATATAAACTGTTACCACGCATTTTTGCTTGCTAAAATCATCTAAAATATCAGGGTTCATGAATAATAAATCATCATCTTGATGTGCAACTATATTTAACGAAGTACCGTTTATACACTTAACAGAGTCAAATTTTTCACTTAATGTTTGTATTTTTTTTGAAGTTTTATCGTTTTTTACTCCTGCAACCAAACTATTAACTCCATTGCCGTATATTAACAAAACCTCTTTACTATCAGCTTGGTTTCCATCAATAATTACCGTTTTAGTCGGTTGGCCATAATAATTAACAACATCATTTAAGCTACAGCCATTATAAGTACCGTCACTCGATTTTTTTGTTGCCAAGTAGGCTACCGGCTGGTTGCTATTAATTGGTTTATACCAATTACTGGAAGCTAATATTTGCTGTGGTTGGTTGCAGTCTACAACAGGAACAATATTTAAATTAATATTATTTTGAGCTTTTATTGGTAATAATCGCCAATAATCGCCAATTAGATATTTAACATTGTTGCTTTTTAACATACTTTCTATTTGCTGGTTTTGTTGTTGCTTATTTTGATAGTATAAGGCTGTTTTGCTTAGTGATATATATGTAGCAATTGAACTACCAATAACCACTATTACTAATATTGGGTAGATAATTTTGTAAGCTTTTTTTGTAAGCTTATACTTTCGAACCTGAAGAGCAACAGCAACTATTACAGTAAAATATATTATTGATAGATATCTGGCATCAACTGGGTAATAATGGTCAGTTGCAACAAATATTAAATATGCTGTTAAACATATAGCAACAAAACGCATTAGAATATCTTTCCAAAAACTTTCCTCTTTGTTTTTGGTTGGTGATTTTATAGCTTTAAATAAGTATACCAGGCCGATTATCATTAATATTAAGTTCACTAAATTCATAAATGTAACAAAGCTTATTAACTGTCTTGGGTTAGTAATATAAGACCTGAGAGGTATGGTCATTGGGTTGGCACCAAAAAGTGAAAATGTATTAAAGACCGCATAAAAAACTGCTTTTGCAAAGACCGTAATATTTGTTGTCAAGTTATATGGACTTTGGCCAGCTATTCCACCAATAGAAGTAACTTTTGTTAGATTAATTAAAAATATTGTTAATATGCTAAGCCAAAAAGCTAGAAATGAATTTAGTAGCCAAAATATAGCTGAGTATACTTTTTGTTTATTTTTTCTTATCAAATAATAAGCGCCATATATCATTGCCCCGCCCAAATACCAAGACATAAATAATTTATCGGAGGTTATTAGTAAACTACTGATAAAAACAGCCGAAATATAGTAAAAACTTTTTAACTTAGATGATGCTTTGGTGATAAATATAATTGAAATAATAAATACTACGTATTCTATGTTTCTGGTCGTTAGCATGGCAAAATTTACTGGCAGTAAGGCCCCTAAATGTGGCTCAAGCGGAATAAGTATATATGTAGATGCAACAGCTAAAGTTACCAGTATTGTCTTTGGCCAGTTACCAATTATTATGCGAACTAACGCAATAATAAAAGTAAAGACTAATAGATTTATCAATGTGCTAGAGACAACTAGCCCTATTTTTATATCTGAAGCTAAGCTAATTAAATAAAAAATAGGCCATTTAATAAAAAAACTATGGGCCGATGAAAATAAAGCACCGCTCAAAATATTTTTATTCGCAAATAATAGAATATCTGCTATTTGGTCGGCATTGTTTAACAATAGGCGCCCACTATAGTAACCAAAATAACCAATCAGTAAAAAAAGAACTACTAACGATATAAAAGGAACTATTTTAATGCTATTATTTGATTTAAATTGCACTATATTATAGCTCTTTAATATATTATCTTTGTAGAAAACTTTTTTTCTTAGAGACATCTTGGTCTTGGTTTTTTTGGTTTTATTAAAAATTAAATTACCATAGGCTAAATAATTCCAGCAAACAATAACTGCCATAGATAAGCCTCTGGCAACGTATATATTCAATAAATCTTTGGTAGCAAAAACAAATAGCACTGTAAATAAATAATTCCATCCTACCAAAAAACTATATAAAATAATTTGCTTGCTTAAGCCAGATTTTGTTTTGTCAAAATTGTTAAATGTAAATATTTTTTGCAAAATAAATGCTACACAAAAGCCTACCCAGAAACTAATAGAAACACTTATAATTCGGCTCAAGCCAAAAAGATCAAAACAAGCCCATAGCGTAATGAGCTCTAAGGCATATGAAGAAAGGCCGACAGCAATATATTTAATTAACCGTAGCTTCTTATTTTGTTTATTGTTTTTTTTCAAGACCGAATCCAATAGATTTTTTATAATCTATTACGAATAATGAACGTCCCATAACCTGATTTTGAATATTAGAAAGATAGAGGCCGAAGACTCCCTGGCCAAGTAGTAATATACCAACTAAAAATACAATTAATATGCTCAGCATTGCTGTTCCAGTAAAATCAAGTCCCATTGGATCGTTAAGCAATATTTGTTCTATAAGAATAAATATACCTAAAAAAAATGAGATTGGGGTAATTATTATGCCAATTATTCCAAAAAAATAAAGTGGGAATGGAGTCATAGAAACCAAGCCATCTTTGGCCAGTGCCATAAGTTTTACAAAACTGTAGTTTGGCTTGCCAGCAATTCTTTCAACCGATTTAAAATAAATATACTGCCGATCATACCCAAGCCAATCTATTAAACCCCTTGTGATACGATTATTCTCAGACAACTTAACAAATTCTGCTTGAACTTGTTCATCTATTAAACGATAATCTGAGCCCCCTGGAACAATGTTGACCTTAGAAAACATATTAATTGTTTTATAAAACATACGGCCAAACCATGATCTAATAGAATATTTACTATCATCTCGCCTAACACCCACAACTACCGACGCACCATCTTGCCATTTACTTATAAACTGTTCAATTAGTTGCGGAGGGTGCTGATTATCTGAATCTATGGTAATGATTGCCTGGCCAGTGGCCGCAAATAATCCGGCTGTTAAGGCTAGCTCTTTCCCAAAGTTTTTCGATAACTGTAAAAGCTTTATGTTATTACCATCAGCAAATTTTGAGATAATTTGCGCAGAATTATCTGAGCTACCATCATCAACATAAATAATTTCAAAAGTTTGATTAATTTTTGCTAAACATTTATTAAGATGATTATGAAAAGCCTTTATACCAAGACCTTCATTATATACAGGAATTACTAGTGATATTAACATATTAAAACGCGGTTTATTAACAGATGGCTTTATACGAATTGATTATACCACTCTTGGACCAAAACACCTTAACGTAAAAACTTTTCTGATACTTTTATTAGGTATCACTAGTCTGTTAGAATTTTTACTAACTCATCTTTCGATACAACTGAAGATTCGTCAGACGTACGTTTTTTAACTTCGTATCTACCAGTTTCTAATGTTTTTTTACTAACTACTATTCTATATGGAATTCCGTATAAATCGGCATCACCAAATTTTTCACCAGGCCTAACATCTCTGTCGTCCCAAAATACTTCAACTCCATTTGCAATCAATAGTTCATATATACCTTTTGCCTCAATAGCAATTTCATTGTCTGTACCCAATTGAGCTAAAAAGACCTTGAATGGCGCAACATTTTCCGGCCATACTAAACCTTTTTCATCTGCAAAATGTTCTGCCAATAACCCAACAAGTCTACTAGGTCCAATACCATAGCTACCCATAATTACAGGCTTAACCTCACCATTTTCATCTGTAAAACGAAGTTCAAGCGGATCACTAAACCTGGTACCAAGTGTAAAAATATTCCCAACTTCTACTGCTTTTTCTTCTGTTAATTCATCTTTTGTAATCCCAAGCTCATCTAGGACGGCGTCATTATAAACTTCTTCATTTATTGCAATCTTTCGTTCTTTATGGACATATATTGTATCCTCACCAACGCTACTCAATGTTTGAAATTCATGGCTAAATTTACTAAAGCTTCCTCCACTAGCAAATGTCTTGTAAGTGATGTCACCTAGTCCTAGCCTGTCATATACTTTGTCGTAAGATTTACTTATAACTTCATAAAACAGGTCATGCTCTTCCTGAGATCTACTAAAGCTATACAAGTCTTTCATCCAAAATTCTCTACCACGCATTAAGCCACTTTTTGACCTAAGTTCATTTCTGAATTTTATCTGAAATTGATAAGGATATACCGGTAGGTCTTTGTAACTTGATATAAATCTACGCATTAACCATGTCAGTGGCTCTTCGTGTGTAGGGGCAAGTCCAACTTCACTCCCGCCAGCAAGTTCAGTTTTAAACCAAACATCCATGACATTATCATCCCAACGATTTGTGGCTTGCCATACTTCTTTTGGTTGCAAGGCTGTTAAGCTAATTTCATTTCCACCAATTGCATCCATTTCTTCCCTAATAATTTGCACTACTTTGTCTAACACTCTTTTACCTAATGGTAGAAATGTGTATACCCCAGCCATCTCTTTATTTATGAAACCGGCTTTTATTAATAACTGAGCATTTTTTGATGTTTCGTCAGCTGGAGTTGTTTTAGTCGTCTTTGTAAATAATTTTGTTGCTCTCATATTTAACTAATTGTACCAAACCATGCCACTAACAAGTAATTATTTGCCGGATATAATAAATAGAGCTATGAAAGCTACTAGGTTTTTAAGTGCATGGAGGCCAACACATGCCCATAGATTTTGGGTTTTTTCATATAAGGCAATTAGTACCATGGACAAAGCAAAGGTATCTATGGCAACGTTCCACTGGCCATGAACAAGCCCAAATATAGAACTTACAAATATTGCCGATGCCAGCATTACACTTTTTTTAGCAATGAAGATACAAGCAATAGTTATGGCAAAAATTGCTACCCCAGAAATAAGGTTGTTGGAAAATAAGCTTGCCATGCCAGCCATAAAAACACCACCAATTAATACTGGTTTATTTTTCCAACCTCTGCTTAGGCCCCTGTAGAAAAATCCACGGAAGACCATTTCTTCGGCTAAAGGTGGAATAATCACCAAGCCAATAAATACAATTATTAACTGCCAACCAGCAACCCCTTTAAAGCCTATCTCTTGTTCTTGGCTGGCATCAAACCCGGGTATTAAACTCGCTAAAGCTAATAAAATAGCGCTAATTAACAAATATAAAATGCCGAACAAAAAAACATAGCCAATATCATTAAGTTTTATTTTTTTAAAACCAAGATTACTAAAGCCTAGCTTCCTCTTCCATAAGAAAAAATAAAGTACGGCTATCATGGTAGTTGCTGATAATGCCATGAGCCCAAAAGTTGCCCACAGATTATCATCAAGAAACACCTGAACATCGTCTTTGCCACCAACCAAGTAAACAATTCCAACAGGTAAAAATATAATTACTTGCGATGCCATGTAGGCAACAATGCTTAACCAAATTGCCGATTTTGCACCCCACCCTAAAGGTGTCAAATCTCTGGTTGCTTTTAGTTTAGTAATCAATTTTTGTTTTGTCATCGTAATGCTTTACCTAATAGAATCTTTTTACATCTACCACCGTAATTACAATAAATAATAGTATAAGTATAGCAAAGCCCGTACCGTGAATTCGCTCCTCGAGCTGTGGGGTTAACGGCTTCTTAAGTGCCCTGAAAAGAACCATTACAAAAGCCCTGCCACCATCTAATGCCGGTATTGGCAAAGCATTCATAATTGCCAAAGTTAAGCTTATTACAGCCATGACAAACAATATAAACTGATAACCCAAAACAGAACCTTGCTGTAATATATTGAAGATTCCAACCGGGCCAGAGACATTTTCACCAGCTTTTGAAGCTTCTTGTTTGGCCTGATTGCCCTGACCTGTAATGGCGCTTACAAAAGCCTTGCCTATACCAGCCAATGACGAACCTAAAGCTTTTAATGTTAGCCAGGTGAATTGGGTACTAGTTCCGGCAGCAACTATTGGGGCAGACCATGTATAGCTTGCTAGTTTAAATTCACTAGGCACAATGCCTATATAACCCTTAGGATTGCCAGATTTTTTGCTAGCTTCAACCTCCTGGGTTGAAAGCAAACTAACTTTACCATTCACTGTGTCACCTTTATGTATGTATACAATAGGGACAGTCTGGCCCTGATTAGATTTTGTAGCTTGCCTTAGTTGTTCTTGAGTTTTTACTTCAGCACCGTTAATACTACTAATAATATCGCCGTTTTTTATACCGGTTTTATCAGCAGGTGAACCTGGCTCTACATTACTTGCTAGTACATCGCTTCGAGTAATTGTTTGGTCACTTTTCACCGTAAACTGATTCTCAACAAGTTGAGGCATACCAACCCAAGCTACAGCCGTAAACATTATTAAGGCAATAACAAGGTTAACCGCAACTCCAGCTAGCATAATGCGTAGCTTTGCCTTGGTGCCTACCGAACCGAAGCTACCCTTTTCTTTATCGGCATCATGCTCACCCTTTAACCTAACGAAACCGCCTAGTGGCAATAAGTTAATCGTGTAGTAGCCCTCGAAAATACCCTTGCCCATTTTCTTACCAAATAGTTTTGGTGGAAAGCCTACCCCAAACTCCTCAACTTCTACTCCGTTGCGCTTAGCAACTAAAAAATGCCCATACTCATGAGCCACTACTAGAAGAACAAATATTACTAAACCTAAAATTAACAGCCCCACTTAAACCCCTTTTTTCTTGTTATTTGCCAAAACGTCTTTGCCTTGAGGCGTATTCGGCCATAGCATCGTCTAAATCTATTTTACTAAAATCTGGCCATAGTTTACTACTAAAATATAGTTCACTGTAGGCCACCCTCCAAAGCATAAAGTTACTTATACGTTGTTCGCCTGAGGTTCTAATGAGAAGATCAATATCTGGAGTTTGGCTTCCACCGTACAAATTGTTAATAATAGTTTCTTCGGTAATAGTACCCTCTTTTGATGCTTTTAAGGCTGCCCTTACAATTTCTGCCCGTCCACCATAGTTAAAACATAGATTGAATGTACCTTTTTGGTTATTCTCAGTCATTTTTACGGCGTTATTTAGCTCGTCTACCAGCTTTTTATCGAGCTTATCTTCTTGGCCAAACCATAAAAAACGAACACTTTTATTATGCAAATTTGCAATTTCCTTTTTTAACATTTTTCTCAGTAAAGCCATAAGAAACTTTACTTCTTCTTTGTCCCTGGTCCAATTTTCAGTAGAAAACGCATATACACTAAGGTATTTAACACCTTTGCCTAGTGCATAATCAGCAATAGTCTGTAAGGTTTTAAACCCTTCCACATGGCCCTCTACACCCTTAAGTCCACGCTGTTTAGCCCATCGCCTATTACCGTCCAATATTATTCCTATATGGGCCGGAATAGCTGGGTTATTATTTTGTGTCATGTATCAAAACATTTTACTACATTGCTTCTACATCAACCAGTCCATGCGCTAATTAAAATAGATAAATCCTGAATATTAACTATGCCACTCTTGTTGATATCGGCTGGCTGTGTGTTTAATCCCCATTTACTAATAAGTATTGATAAATCTTGGATGTTTACCTTTGAGTCGGCATTAAGGTCGGCATTAAAGCTAGCTGGAGCGTCTGGGGTATAAACCCTTACATAATCAACTTCATAGGTGGCTGGGAATTGTGGTGTTAGTACTCCGGTACTATCACATGGCTGGGATAGCTTGTAGGGATATTTATTAATACATTTACTTAAATATCTACTCCAGCCCAAAGGATCATCTGGATGAGCGCTCCAGTTGCCACCAACCGCCATATTTATTGCTATATCGAACATGGCATTTTTGTCATAGTTATTTAGCCAGCCAAACTTTGTTGGGGTATAGCTATAGTTTAATAAACCATCTACGTAATAATTAAATTGAGCACCTGTACCACCATTTATTGGAATAATTTCAACGCTATATGTATGCCAAGCACCTGTTCCCTGTACTGGTGTTTCGAAACTTTTCAATTGATGTGCAAGGTTGTAGCTAAGTTCAGCAGGTAAATGTAAAGTTTGCTGAACCTGACCGGGTGCTTGGGTATGAAAATATTCCATTATATCTACTTCGGCAGTACTTGAACCATTAGAATGCCTCAGCCAAAAGGCTGGCCATAAGCCTTGTCCATGGGGTACCTTAGCCCTTATTTCATATTTAGCAAACGCAGGATAGTACTTCCCAGCCTCTCTGCTCCCCATGAAGCCTGAGCTAAATTGATCTGTTGGCTGCCCCGGGCATGTGATAACCTCTCTTTTTGCTATCAATTTTAGCGTGCCACTTGATACTGCAATATTATTTGGAGTGAGGCAGGCTTCTTCGTTGTTACCATCACCATAAGTACTGTTGTATGCATTCCATCTTGCCGTGTCCAACGAAGACCCACTAAACTCATCAGACCAAAATAAATTCCAATTAGTTGCAGTATCCAGTGGTATTTCTGCCTTACTAATAAAAATAAAATAAGATCCAAAAATTGAAAATATAATTAGAATACCTGCAAACGGAATTAGTAATTTTCTTTTCATATATTTTTATGTTTTACTTGCTTTGGAATTGTAGCATCACCAAAGCAAGATTCCTAGACTGTCATTATTTCTTGTTCTTTTGTCTTTGAGTGTGATTCTATTTCAGTTTTAATTTTGGCCATAAGCTGGTCGATCTGTTTTTCTAGGCTACTATAGTCGTCTTCGGTAATTTCTTTGGCATTTTTAGCTTTTTTAGCTAAGTCCAAAGCATCATGCCGAATATTCCGACAACTGATGTTACATTCTTCAGCCTTAGAACCCAATTGCTTAACAATTTCTTGCCTACGTTCTGTTGTTAGAGGTGGTATTGGTACACGAACCATTCGTCCATCATCACTTGGGTTCATGCCCAAACTTTGATTGTTTCGAATTGCATCGCTAATAGCCTGTATGTTCGAAGCATCAAAAGGTGAAATCTGTAATAGCTGTGGCTCAGGGGTAGTAACATTTGCAACTTGATTTAAAGGCATTGGTGTTCCATAGGCTACAACCATAACTCCATCTAGCATACTTGGGTGTGCCCTTCCAGTGCGAAGCTTCTTAAGTTCCTCTGTAAAATGATTCACGGCTCCGTCTAATTTTTGCTTTACTTCTGTGGCTACTTGGTTTGGATTCACTAATTCCCCCTGTTATATATTCTTACTATATTTTAGTTTATATAGCTAAAAAAACCTAGGTGATATTTTTTACTAATTGTGCTTGTGTTTAAAGGGGTAATTATATAGAATATGTTATATAAGTATAAAAACAAAAAATGACAAAAAAAGTACTAAATACAAATAAGTTTTTAAGTGCGCTAGTTGCTTTTGCGATTATAGCAGTTACTCCTGTTGGAATACTAAACAACCAAGCCAAAGCAGCCGGAAATAGTGTCTATATCTCACCATCATCGTCATCTTTACTTAATGGTACTGAATTCACAGTAGATGTAAGAGCAAATTCAAGTACTTTCGATACCGCCCAGGTCGATGTTAACTACCCGGCGTCATCGCTAGACTATTTAGGGTATTCGTTAGCAGGTAGTGCATTCCCTACACCAATTGGTCTTGTAACATCACCAGGAACTTTTAGTGTCGCTCTTTTTGGTGTATATCCACCGAACCTTCCTAGTGGAGACGTGTCTTTACTTAAGTTAAACTTTAGAACTAAAGTCGGTTCTGGAACAGGCTCTATTTCAGTAGCAAATACTTCGGGCACTTTTAACGGTGGAGTAAATTTAACGGCCAGCCGTTCAGGCACTACGCTAACTTTCACATCTCCTCCAGCGCCTGTTACACCCCCATCGTCTGCACCAGCACCTGCAAATGATACTAAAAAACCTACCCCTACGACCACACCAATACCTACGCCATCTATACCTAAGCCCACTGAACCGAAACTTGCGACGGCATCGAACCCAAATCCAAGTACCACCCCAGAACAAGTTAAAAATGATCCACTTCTTGCACCACAAGATGTTAAAGCAACAATCACCATAAAAGATTTGTCAGGAAAATTAGTTAGGAACACGACAGTAAAAATTAATGACAAAGAATATAAAACCGATAAAAATGGTAAAGTTACCTTCGAAGGCAAAGCCTACGGCGTATTAACCGTAACCTATTCTAAAGATGGCAAGCAGGTTCCCCTAGGCAAAGTTACCTTAGTTAAGGGTGCAACCGATAGTAAGTATGAAATAATTGCTAGTGAAAATATTGCATCACCTAGCGGTAATAGCTTGCCTATTTTACCGGGAATTGTTTCGGTACTATTAATTGCTGTTGGGTTCTTTAGTGTTATACGCATTAACAAAATACGCCAAGACCGTAAGAATATGGCTCTACATGGCCTAGGTGGTAG
>CAYZCZ010000003.1:0-48791 GCA_964477125.1 uncultured Candidatus Saccharibacteria bacterium
AATATTTCCTGGTCTGGTTTAGCAATACCGTACAAATATGATGGAACAACCACATTAAACAGACCCTTTTTTTCAATTGGTTTAATAAATTCTATATATGCCTCTTCATTGACATTGCTTAATAAACCAATGACATATCCCTGCTCTTTTAATTCTTTTATATAGCTAAGTAATTTTTCTGAGACTGCAAAACGTTTATCGCTATCGTGATAGATCTTTAAAAAATCTGTTACATTCATATCCGTAAGTTCAGCATATGTTTGAAAAAATTCTTCTTGATTTATATAGCCATTGTCTAAAGCCTTGTGTAAATCTGTTATTGCCTGAATATTTTCAGCCTTAATATCAATCTTTTCTGCTATCAACTGATAAACTGACGCCCCTATGACTCCAAAAAAATCAAAAATTATTGCCCTAGTCATTTAAGTTAATCTAATTGCTTCTCTAAGAGACAAAACGTCTTTTATAACTTCTTTATAATATATTCTAGGATGTCTTACTAGCCTATTATCGCTAGCTTTTACCATATTAATAAAATCTTTAATTTTCACTAACTTAAAAGCTCCAACTTCTTTGTTGTCTATTTTAAATTTATTTATTGATTCCCTACTTAATACTGCATAGTATACAAATGCTTGCTGGTTATGTTTAAACCTTTGCCCATCAAATATACCCAACTCACTAAATATTATTTTTTTTGGTTTTTTGCTTAGATAACTTTCTATATTAAAGCCACCTTCTTCGTTTGCCTCGCGAATAATTGCCTGTCTTACATCTTCACCTTCATCAACATGGCCAGCAAAAGAAATATCTAGCTTCCCAGGAAAAAATTTTTCTTTTTTACTGCGTCTTTGTAGTAAAACGTATTCCCCATCATTAGTTAAAATCCAGCAATGCGAATTAATACATTCTAAGCTATTACAGCCATGAACTTCACCAATATATACTCCCCTATGGAGCCGACGATGGCTTAAGCTGGCAACTGCAATATTTGGCATATTTATTTTCTATCAATGCTTTTAGTATTATGCTTATCACTATAAAAATCAATAGTAACAAAAATATGTTCTCGCCATGCTAGTTGCCACCATTTTCTACAGGAGGATTTGGAGTCGAACCATCTTCCCACACGTTACCATTGAACTGGTTGTTTACAACTGATCTGGTGATATTGTCTACTGTCATCGCACAGGGATGCGAAAATCCAAAAGTTGTTTTTGTGATCTGCTGGTTTTTCCCAAAAATATTTGAATTTATATATAAACCCGTAATCCCAGTCGTCGTTGTGTTTCGATATACATTTACAGAACAAGAGCCATGATTCAACCAATTGTTTGTTATCTGAGTATCAGTGGTTGCAATACCACCATTTTCATTAACCATAATTGCTGATGTAGCCCCAAAAGCCGTTAATGAATTTGCTGTAATATTATTGCCAATTATTCTTGTATTCGATCCATAATGTAACTGTATACCGTCTGTATGCGTAGGCTCATCACAACCGTGGCCAGGAGAATATTGCCCTACGAATAAATCATGTACATAGCTGTTCTGAACAGT
The DNA here is from genome assembly GCA_964477125.1 of uncultured Candidatus Saccharibacteria bacterium. Classification (GTDB taxonomy): domain Bacteria; phylum Patescibacteriota; class Saccharimonadia; order Saccharimonadales; family CAIOMD01; genus DALYDK01. Next base: position 1,561 of record CAYZCZ010000003.1, read on the forward strand.
CGTGTTAGTAGCGCCATTACGAAATATTCCAACCCCATCAACCGTTTTTGAGATATCTACTCTTGTTAAAGTCATATTATAGCCATGTATTCCATTGCCCAAAAATGTACTTGGTCTTGTAGCCTCTATCTCGCTATCTTCAATAACTAGACTTGTATGAGTATTAAATGCAGTTACTGCCTGCCATGATTTATTAACATTAACTAAGCACTCCGCCGTACTAGTAGGCTCTTCTGGCAAATCCCACGGCGTAGGATTTGCCTCGATACGAGAGTATTTAATAATTACATTATCAGCAGTACTAGAAAGCGTTAGCCTGCCCTTAATAAGCATATTGGTGAATGTTCCGGATTTACTGATTGTGACGTTACCATTTGATGCAACAGTAATACCTTTATTTGTATCTGTCACGGGTACGGTAAGTGCTTGCCCTGTTGGTACGCCAGTATTCGTTGCATCAGGCTTAATTAGGACTTGAGTCACAGCTCCCCAGCTACTAATAAGTATCGAAAGGTCCTGGACATTGACAATTCCATCTTTATTTATATCTGCAGGCTGACTATTAGTTGCCCATTTAGATATTAATATAGATAAATCTTGGACATTAACTACGCTGTCGATATTTAGGTCAGCAGATGGATTTGATGCCGCAGAAGTAGAAACAATATTAGAATTTGATTTACTTAAATTGAAAAATCCAAAACCAAACACCGAAATGGTGGCAAAAACTATAACTAGCGGGATAAACAAACGTTTTTGGTTTTTCATATTTTTATGTTTTTTATTATTACCCATGGTTATGCTTAGCACAATTATTATACGCCAGTACTACCAAAACCTTTGCCACCTCTTTGGGTATTACTAAGTTTCATCGATTCTACTATTTCTACTTTTTCGTATTTAGCTACTACAAGCTGGGCAATTCTATCGCCACCGTTAACAACAAAGTCTTTTTCGCCTAAATTAACCAGAATTACACCTATTTCGCCACGATAGTCAGCGTCTATAGTACCAATTCCATTAACGAGACTTATGCCATGCTTAGCAGATAGTCCACTCCTGGCCCTAACTTGCACCTCAAAGCCCTCAGGCACCTCTACGGCAAGCCCCGTTGGTACAATTGTCCTTTGCATGTGTTTAATGATAATAGGCTGTTCTAGGCACGCAGAAACATCCATACCTGCGCTATGTTCTGTTTGGTAACTAGGTATAATGGCACTGATCTTTAATTTATTGAACTTAACTATCATTATTAGTATTTTGACAGATAATTATAGGAAAATACAGCTAAAGTCGAACGCCATTAACAATAGTGTTGTAGTTTGGAATTTGGTTTCTGAACAACTGCTGAACTTGTCCAGTACTCCCAGCAAAAGTACCCGATTTTGTATTACACGAAGCATTCCATGAATTAAGAGGCGTGTCGGTCCCAGTTAAAATTTGGTAACTATACCTGATGCCCAGTGTGCAATATGTGTCGAATGTTACACCTTCTTTGGCTTCCCTAGTATTCATAAAACCATTGCCCTGTAATGCTCCTAAAAAGGCGTCATAGCTGGCTTGGTTATTAGCAAAGCTTTGGCTAGTGGTTGGAGGTTTACCGTAACCGTTATATATCTCTACCATTCTAGATGAGTTAGAAATTGTTATGGTAACCACATAATGATTTTCTGGTGCAGTAACATTCCCTGTTTGTATAAATCGCATGCTTCCGGTAGTTGCATAAGCGGCTGTTGTTGCTGGTTTTTGCTCTGTACTGCCGGAACCATTTTTGTTTTGGCTAGGTCTTGTAAACAAAAGCACGATAATAGCTAAAAATAGCATTATTCCAAATGCAACCAAAACCCACCTTAATATCCTTAAAAGACCACTGTCCATAAGTATTATTATATAACTTTTTGCATAATTATCAATTACTTTATTTGATATGGTTTTTTATACTAAAGACAGATATGAAATCAATTAAAAAAAGATGGCCCGAAAGTATTTATGGTGTTGGAACAGAACCCGACCCTAGAACTTCACTAGCTAATGAACGAACTGCCTTAGCTGGCATAAGAACCGCTTTAGCTTTAGTGGCTACCAGTATTGCAATGGTAGCAGTTATTAGTTATTTTGATGACTCGGCACAATTACTAAAGTTAATTGCTGTAATTTTGGCGGTAAGCGGTAGTATAATTTCTATTGGAGCAATAGTTCACTGGGTCAATGTTGAAAAAGCTTTAAGACTTAAAAAACCCTTACCATCACCCCATGGACTGGTTACAATTTCTGTATTGATTGCCATAATTGGTCTTATCGCAATAATCAGCCTAGTAACAGTATGAGAAAAATACCGTCTTTACAAAACGACAGCTCCAGCGCCCTAGAAAGAACCTATTTAACCTGGCTAAGAATGTCACTTAGCATGTTAGCAGTGTCAATATTATCGTTAAAAATCATTAGCATTAACTATGACCCTTTAAATGTATTTATAGCAATTATTGCTTTCTTTGGTTCACTAGCTTTAAGCCTAATTAATTTTTTCTATTTTCATAAAGTGAATACAATTTATTTATTACTATTTGCTTTTTTTATCACAAATTTAATTGCTGTGATTGCCTTACTAGAATCTATTTAGCAATTTAAGTATTCAACTTTTTTTGGTAATTTTGCCAAATTAGTCCCGATTCATCAGGGTATGGAGTACCATTCTTAACAAAACCATTTCTTTCAAAAAAATCCGTCGAACCGACATTTGAAAGCAATGTTCTAGTATATGCAATTTCAGTACCAATATCAGACAGCAACTTTTCTACAGTAGCTAATATTTTAGATCCCAACCTTAAGCCCCGCATTGCAGGGTTGCCAATTAAAATACTAATAGATGGAGCTGGCACATTGTCATATTGAACTCGCCATATTTCTAAAGCACCAATTATACTACCTTTATAAGAAATCATTCTAATAAGCTCATTTTTACTTTTAACCATTAATTTTAACCGCTTGGTTTCAGTTTTTAAGCTTGGTTCAAAACCATCGGGCACTAAACAACCCATTAGTCGCATATTTTCTCGGCCATGTTCGCCTTTGAGCCATAATACACTCACCTGCGCATCCCTTTTAGGATTCGGTATAATCAGGGTTATATCTTCATTTACTATTATATTTTTTGCTATCATTACAAGTTACAAGAATAATACATAGCAAAATAAATACAATATATATATTTCACTAAGTTTCTATGACTAATCTGGATACTTGACTTTATTTTATTTAGTGGTTTGATATATATGCGAGGTGAATTTTTATTAATCCCAAATATACGTAATAAAGCCGAACAAATAGTCCGGGGAATTGCTAGTTTAGCTTTAGCTGAGAATAAAACAGCTGAGCCAGAAATTGATAGTCTGTTTGTCCCTGAAGATTCAAAATATTTATTTAGCGATGAAATATACATTGACTCTTCAGACGAAATGCATAATATAGATTTTTTCAAATTACCATCCACACCGGAAATAAGTGACTATTGGTATGAAAAAATTTCCAATTTCTATACCGATCTATCTACTGAAGCAAAAACTAAACGTTTTCATACATCAGTTGAAAAATTCGAAAATTTTTCAAAAAGTCATCAACGATTACTACTTGCCACCAATGGCAGAACAATCTCTTACGGAGCAGTAGACAGACAGACAGACGAACTAGTCGCCCATGTTTCAAGAGTTATTGTAAAAAAAAGCGACCCAAGACTACAGGAAGTGGCGCTTGTAACATCTAGCTCAAAAGACTACTTGCAAAAAGGACTTGCAAAACAATTAGTTGAAAGTCTGATTGAAGATGCACGTGAAAATAAAGTCGATTTTTTAGAATTTTATACAAGTAATACAAATACACCTGTTAATAATTTAAACAATAAAATTATTCAAGAAAACAACCTAACCCCGTTACGAATAAGTGACGCCGATGATCCAAAATCAACCTATACTTACTTTTATATAGGTAACCCGCCTAGTCTTGAAGATATCCAAACCAAAATAGATACCGACAACTTAATGGCATTGTTTGCAAGCGATATAATACTAACCCCAGAAGCTAAATCTACTAAAGACAAGCACGCAATTAACCCACATCTTATCTTAAATCGAAATGAGCTCATTCTAGAAAGATCCAAACATGAATATATATTTAGACTTTTCGAAGAAGTATATACGAATGTGCATCCAGTAAAATTAGAGGAAGTGCTAACAAAACACAAGCGTCGAAGAAGCTTATTTTTTAGATAGCTATTTGTTGTTCGCGGGCTTTGTTAGCATATTCATCGGCAAGTTCATTGCCCGGATCATTATTATGCCCTCTTACCCAAACAAGTGTTGCATTGCTAGCCCTATATAGCGGTACAACTTCTTGAACAATATCTAAGTTTTTTATTTCACCACCTTTTTTCTTCCAGCCATTGGCTTCCCATGGAATTGACCATTTTGTTATAACATTTATCCAAAATTCACTGTCTGTATATATTTCGGCATGTTCACCATTGGCATCTTTTAGCGCGGATATTATAGCCTTACCTTCCATGCGAATATTAGTGGTGTCTGGTTCGCCTCCTAATATATGTGGTTTCATGTCTTTTATAACAGCAAAACCACCCGTGCCTGGGTTTGGTTCACAACTTCCGTCGGTATAATACACAATCATTTTTTATCCTTTTTCTAGTTTTATAATTCGCCCCAATTTTGGGCAATATGAACATCTACAGATAAGTTAATAGCAATTTCTGGGGCAATGTTTTCCATAATATCTTTCATGGTTTTAGCTACTTGGTCAGCATGATTTTTGGGACATTCTACCAAAATACTATCGTGAATCTGCAACAACTGTTTTGCCTCTTTGGGTAGAACTTTTTCTAGTTCAATCATAGCCTTTTTCATAAGATCAGCTTCAGTCCCCTGTATAGGCATGTTTACTGCTTGTCTTTCGGCAGCTTGACGAACAATAAAATTAGCTGAATGAACATCTGGTGTTGGCCGCCTACGACCATATAACGTCTCTACATAGCCCTTGTCGCGAGCTTGCTCCTTGAGCCTAAATATATAATCAACTAGTGGCTGGCGAGCAGCAAAGTAACGGTCAATAAAGTTTTTAGCATCGCCCATAGTCATACCTGTGGCCACACTTAAACCATGTGGACTCATGCCATACAAAACACCAAAGTTAATAGTTTTGGCTGCGCTACGCATTTGTTTTGTCACATCGTCTAAGGCAACGCCATATACTTCGGCAGCAGTTCGTATATGTATATCTTCACCATTATTAAATACCTCTATCATATCGTCGTCGCCAGCCATAACTGCAGCTAAGCGTAATTCAAACTGGCTATAATCGGCGCTAACAAAAACATTTCCCTCGTCCGCAACAAACGCCGTCCGAATTTTACGCCCAAGCTCTGTTCTTACAGGTATATTTTGTAAGTTAGGGTCTGCACTACTCAAACGACCAGTTTGGGCTACGGTTATATTAAACGTTGTATGCACCCTACCGTCTTCAGCAACCTGCTGTGGTAACGTGTCTACATATGTACTTTTCAGCTTCGTATACTCCCTGTAATTAGTTATACAATCAATAATTGGATGGTAAGGCCTTAGTTTATCTAATTCGTTAGAAGCAGTACTATAACCTGTTTTGCCTTTTTTAATTCCAATTGTCGGCATACCTAAAACGTCAAATAAAATATCTGCTAACTGTTGAGGACTTGATATGTTGAACTCTTGTTCGGCATAGCCATAAATTGTTTGTTCGATATCGCTAATTTCGTCTTCGAGATATCTACTCATGTCATTTAAATAATTTGTGTCTAACCCAATACCATCTATTTCCATCTTTGCCAATATCGGAATGATAGGCATTTCAATACTGTTTGCCAACGTATTTAATGATGGTAAATTATTTAATTTAGTAAGCTGTTTAGTGTAAATATTTTTAATAACACTAGCCACTTCGGCAACATGCAAACCCAAATCTTCTGGTGGCAAATTATCTAAATCTACGAGTTCATAATGAGCTTGTTTATTAGCTAATTCGCTAAGACTTTTTATCTTATCAAGCGAATCAATTAAGAAGTTAATAATTTGTATATCGTGCTTTGCTACTACATTATTTATGCCTAAATAATGTAGGGTTTTTAATACCTTTTTCAGGTCATAACCAATAAGATTCCTACCTTTAACTACATCTACTAAACTATCTTTATTTTTAAAATTCTCTACAAATGTAACTTGGGTATTATTTGCTAAAATTATCGCAATTGGCTGTCGGCCAAAATTATCCTTTGTTACTACATGTATAAAAATATTGTCTGCTGGAATAAACTTTTCAATATTTACAAGTTCCAATAAGTTCATGTCCCCTTTAGGAGCCAAACTTGGTGTACTGAGCTGATTATTATTTATGGGTAAATCGCCTAAGGTTCTTAAAATAGCTCTGAATTCTAGTTTTTCTAGATTTTTTCTTAATCTTGCGCCGTCAAATTTATGAACATCCATAGCCTCTAAATCTAGTTCTAGTGGAGCATCTAAAAATAAAGTGGCAAGTTTTTTGCTCATATAGGCAGATTCTTTACCTGCTATCAATTTGTCGTGTGCTGATCCACTAATAAGCTCTATATTTTCATAAATACCATCAATGGTTTCGTACTTTTGCAATAAAGCCGAGGCTGTCTTTGCTCCAACCCCAGGAACACCCGGAATATTATCGCTACTATCTCCCTGAAGTGCTTTTAAGTCTAAGAATTGGTCGGTTCTTAGGCCGTACTTTTCAGTAAAACTTTCCGGGTGGAATTCCTCAATGTTACTTAACCCCTTTTTTAAGGCAAATACTTTGGTGTGGTCGCTAATACACTGTAGGGCATCTAAATCACTGGTTATTAATACTGTTTCTATACCCAATTTGTCTGCCTTCTTGGCAAATCCAGCCATAATATCGTCGGCTTCATAATCGTCGAGTTCATATAATGGCCACCCCAGACTATCTAGTAGTTCATGAAGTATAGGTATTTGAAAGTAGAAATCTGGTGGAGCTGGCTTACGCCCTGCCTTATAAGCTGGGTAAATTTCTAAACGCTTTCTTATGTTTGTTTTGGGCTTGTCCCAGGCAACTGCTACATAATCAGGCTTTAAACGCTTAATAACTTCTAGGCTAAGCATAGCAAAGCCATAAACTCCACCGGTAGGCGTGCCATCTTTTGTAGATAAATTGGGCATTGCATAATAACCCCGGTAAAAAACACTTTTACCATCAATAATAACTAACTTCTTATTCGCAGCTTCAGTCAATTTATCTCGTACTCCTATCGTACACTTTTAGTATACATCGGATTGATACGAATATACTACAAGCGTTGAACTGGGGTGGTAGGTTGCGTATTGCTTGGGTTACTTGAAGCTTGGGTTACTGGGTTTGTAGACTGATATTGAGTTTTGGTGTTTTCAGACGCTACTGGAATATTTCGTTTAATACTATTATCCCTAGAAAATACTGCTACAACCGAAGTACTACTTTTTAAACCCTGATATATTTGATTAGTGACATCCTCTACGTTATTAATAACTACGGTCGGGACACTATAGCCTTTGGGGTTTTCCTTGTTATCTGGTTCAGTAACAGTTACTGGTCTCTGATATTTTTGAGCTAATCCAACAACATAATCTCTAATTTTAGCTTTTGAAAAATCATAATTATACGCACTTGAACCTGGTACCTGAGTAATAGTTAACCAGTCTAATTTTTGTTTTTTGGTAGGTGTAGCATTTATACCAACATATCGTACCGATACATTTGTGGCTAGCATATTATTAGCTTGGTTAATCTCTGGTTGCAAATCGGCTACATAAATATTTGGCTTTACGCCAACCGAGTTCATTTTAATAGTTACGTCAGACATTTCTGATAAAGCATTATTAATTTGTTGGGTTACATGTGCCGGGCTGGCACTAAATCCAACTACTTCTGGTTTGGCCACTACACCGTCGGTTCCTTTCATAATATAGGCATCTTCGGAACGGGTTTGCATATGAGTGATATTTTGGCGTAGATAGCCTTGTACGTGACGCTCATTGGCCATAGATTCAACTGGTATTTGGGTTTTTAATAAAAATGAGTATGGATTAACCCGTTTGGCTATAGACTGATCTATCGCAGACTCAAAATCATACTGTGGGTTAAACGTACTGGCTGGAGTTGACCAAGTAAGCCCACCATCAACAAAAGTAACTGTTAGGTTTTTAGATGTTTTATCTAATAGCGCATTTATTTGTTGCTTGTCCATACCACCTACGCTTAAGCCCCCAATTTTAGCAAACGGCAGTGCTCTGTTGGTGTACTTCATATTCAAATAAATACCCAAACCAGCAATAACAAAACTAATCATTACTAGTATGACAGTAGTAATGGCTAATCCGTGATAAATTTTCTTTGCCAAAATATGCCTTTTATAGGCTTTGGCACTACTAGAAAAATCATTTTTTCTATTTATTGGTTTTGGTATCGCGTCGGGTTCTGCAAAACCTGCCTGTGCTTGTACGTAAGCAGGCATAGAACTTGCAATAGGCATGGCCGTATTTGCTGAACTGTACGAAACCGGTTGCTGCGAAACAACTGGTTGAGCAGGAGCAAAAAAACCTTGCCGTGGACGCGGATGTTTTATGTCCACAAGGGTTTTTCCTTTATTTCACATGAAAGAACAAAGCCACCTTTTACGGCAACTATTTTTCTTCCACTTATTTTTTATCTCTCTTTTTACGCGGTACGAGCTTTGTTTTAAGCTTTATACTTTATATATTAACCATAAACACTACCAAAGTCAAACTCCTATCAAAATACAACACTGCATTATACAGACTTTTACTTATCTTACATTTTTAAAAAAATAAGTAGTTAGTAAATTTTATTGATTGATAATGGACGAGTAGTACGATGCAAGCGATCTATGAGTAGATTATCTTGCTCTTTTCCGATATATGTTAATCGTTTAGCATTTCTAAATGTCATTCTTTTTAAAAGACTATTCTTATATGCAACTATCTTATCTAATGTTTCCTGTGATCTATATGGAATAGCTAAGTTAGCTTTATTGATATATTTACCAACACTACTGCTGTTGTAGCGACCAACTATTTTACTTAACGTCTCTACATTTAACGTTGTGGTTCTGTTTGCACTAAAATCCTTGGCTTGAGCTGATCTTTTTTGTCTAGGTTGAATTTTGGATATAGATAATAAGCTAGCAGTAACCCTCGAACTTGGGTTTGGGGCTGTTAGTTTGTTGTTTAAATATGTCAAATTTGCTTTAGTCTGTGTTGATTTTTTATGTTTATTACCCTTATTTTTACTAGTTTTTGTAGTGATATATTTACGCTTTTTAACTTGCTGGTCGATACTTTTTTTTAGGTCTGATTTAATTGCAAAGTTAGCTCTGGGCATGTTTAGGTCCGATTTAATTTTTGGTAAATCATTTTGAATATTATTTGAACCTGTAGCGTCGGTGCCATTTATGATAGTAGTTTTGCCAGTTCGAATATTTATACTAAATTCTGGTTCCCTTTCTTGGGAATTGAACTTGGAATGATTTGCAGTTGAGCCAAATACTGGCATTTTAAAATCATTATTCTCTTTTGTTAGTTGATCTACATCACTACCTGAACTAAACCTAAGTAACCTGGAAATAAAATGTACTCTGGGAATACGAAATTTTGAAGACTTTTGCTTTTCATCATTCTTTATTCTTTTAGCATCTTTGAGACTTGGTTTATTATTAGTTACTTCAGCTGGAACGATTGCGGGGTTAACCTCTTCATTATTAACACCTAAATTTTCAACATCTGCTAATGATTCTTTCGATTTATTGTTGTCTATACTATTTTGGGCTAACTGGAAGTTAGCAGAATTTTGCTTAAATTTATGGGTGTCATGTTGTAATTTGGTCTTAACGTTTGATTCGACAATTGGCCTTGAAATATTTTGCTGGACTGGTTTTGGCAATTCGATAGCTGTATTAACTTGCTTTATAGTATTCGAGCCCGCCAGAGCTATTGTAGCTACCTTTGAGTTGTATGCAGCTTTTGGATTATTAATTTGAGCTTGAGGAAAACCAATTTTAGCATTACTATATTCCGTTTGAATTACGCTTTCTTCTGTTGGCTTACTTATATAAGTAACATTATTACCGCTTTGCACGCCATTTGTTGTAGGCGCTGATGCAAATTGTTTTGTTTCAGTTGCTTCCGCTGTGACAATTTTTTTTGCTTTTGTACTATATTCTATATTGTCATTATTTAGGCTTAAATCTTCTTCTGCCAAATATGTTTTTTTATCATCGAACCAATCAAAAACTACCAAAAAAACATTCATAAAAGATATTAGAACTAATAAAGTATTAACGTTTAGCATTTTACCAAATAATTTATGACCAAAAATACTAGCAACTAGGCTTACGATAAACCAAATAACTATTAAAAGAACCTGGAATGACCAAAACCTGGCAGTAAATAATAGTTTAGTGAACAAAATAACCACACAAGCAATTAATGCCGACATAGCAGAAAATTTGGCGAAACCAGTTGCTCCATTAATAAGTAAAATCAATGCAAAACCACCAAATATACCTATACCAAATATTGGTAATAATATCGACAACTGTTTGTCGCCTACAAACTTTTTGACTAAACCCCATAAATACAACCCAACAAACGGCAATAAAATTAATGCAAGAATTACATTTAGGGTTAATCCAAAAATAGGTCCGTTAAGTTCTATATTACCCATACTTTTTTGCCATAAAAGCCAAATTGCACTTGGAATACTTACCAACAATAACCCAGCAAAATATCCCCTTAGATGTCTTTGTGGTTTAACGTCTGTCCTTGTGCCAAGGAATAATACAAATGCACTTATAAGTAAAATAATAGTTGTTATAAGGCTACTACGCATGAATAAGCCTTATGACTAATTTTTTAAATATATTAAACCGACTAGGAGTAACATTATTATCAAAGATCCTGAACGGTTCTTTAGCAATGCAGTTTTTTTCCCAGTTATTAATATCAATTGTGGTCTTTAAGGCGACCCTTTTTGAGTACGGTAAGAATTTGCACAAACCCTTAGCTTCATTTTGGTATTGGCAATATGTTGCAATTTGCGCCTCAATAAATTCTCGGTAGGCTCCTGGATATTTTAGTGCTACCTTTTCTGTAGGATAAGGTAAGCCATATTTCCGTAATTCCGTAGTTGGAAAATAAAATCTCCCGTTCATTGTATCGTTATCTAAATTTCTAATAAAACTCAAATATAGTATAGCCTTGCTTTGTTGACAAATAAGTTCATTTGCCTTTGTATCAATATGAAAAATTCTTGCTAAAATTAGACCGACTGAATCACCTGCCCCTGCCATATATTCTTGTAGATCTTCGTTATTGGTATAAATTTTTCTCGTAAAATCAGTATTTCTAGCTGAAAGATAACTATTTATTAATGCCCTGTCTACTTCGTACTTATCACATAGCTCTTTAACATTAGCCACGACATCACGATACTCTTTAGAGAGATTGCGTATAGGAGTATTATTCTGAAATATTTGTTCAATTATTTTAAACTTTTGATAGCCATAACTACCTTGTTCAACTAAATTATTAATAATGCGAATAAATTCGTAAAATTTTCTAGCATCTACCTTAGAAGTATCAGAGAAAATATAGGTTGTATTAAGAATACCCACAATGCTTGTAGTGCCAACTTCCATACTTCTCTCCTTTTAATGCCTTTTTCTATTTGAATTTTAGCAGATAAACTACGGGCAAAGAATAGACTTTTTTTCAGGTTAAAAATTATGTTCAAACTAGCTATACCAAATACCAGTGCTTAATTCTACTGCATTATTTTATTGGCTAGAATATTAAAGCGATAGTTCGTCGATATTGGCTGTTAAATCAGCCAACGTTTTATCGTTAATAATTTTAATATCAGCGATATTTGCTATTGAATTACGATTAAAATCCGCATCGGAAGCTCCCGTTGATGCTTCCTGCAACTCCCTCGCTATAAATTCGTTAATCGTAATATTTTTTTCATTATCACGAGCCCTATTAACCATTCTCTGAAATCGAATTTCTACAGGAGCATCAGTGAATATAATTTTACCACCAGCATTTTTAATAGCTTTTGCCTCGCCAAGAGTTCTAATGCCAGTTACAACAACTCCATTTTGATTATCTGATAATTTAAAAGTATCCAGTGCCCTATCCACCAAAATAGATCCACCATAATTTTGGCGTAATTCGGTTGCTACTTCTTTTAAAACGGGTCTTTCTATTGAGCCTCTTTCGGCTTGAGCAAATTGCCTAACAATATCGCTGGTACTAACAAAAAATAACTGATGTTTTTTAGCTAGTATAAGTCCGGTAGTATCCTGTCCACTGGCAAAAGTCCCACATATTCCAAATATCATTTAGCGAATATAGTCCAATAATTTTTTACCATCTTTATGTTTCCGCAACTTAGCCAAAGCCTTAGCTTCAATTTGCCTAATTCGCTCCCTGGTAACATTAAATTCTTGGCCAACTTCTTCAAGAGTATGACTTTTGCCATCCTCTAGCCCAAAGCGTAAACGAATAATTTTTTGTTCACGCTCGCTTAAGCTACTAAGAAGTTCCTTTACATGCTCTTTCAATAACTGACTAGTAGCAGATTCCTCTGGCGTAACAGTATCTTCATCTTCAACAAAATCTCCCAATACCGAATCTTCTTCATCGTCACGAACGGATTGGTCTAACGAATGAATATCTTGTTTGATTTTCATTATATGTTCAACTTTTTCAACCTCTAGTTCCATTTCTTTGGCAATTTCTTCATTGGTTGGTTCACGGTTAAGCTCTTGAGTTAAACGGCGTTGAGTACGTAGTAATTTATTAATTGTTTCAACCATATGAACCGGAATACGTATGGTACGGGCCTGGTCGGCAATAGCCCTAGTAATAGCCTGCCTAATCCACCATGTTGCGTAAGTGCTAAACTTAAATCCTTTGTCAGGGTCAAATTTTTCTACAGCCCTGAGTAAACCAGTGTTGCCTTCTTGAATTAAATCTAGCAAATCTAGACCACGCCCAACGTATCGCTTGGCTATAGACACAACTAAACGCATATTTGCTTCGGCCATTTTGTCTTTGGCCCTTTTTTCACCAGCCACAACTCGGTGGGCAAGGCTTAGCTCTTCTTCAGAAGTTAAAAGTGGTATTTTGCCAATTTCACGTAAATATAAACGTACAGAGTCGTCAGATATATCGTCTAGATAAACTGGAGTTGGAACGACTTCTTCCTCTTCGTCTTCAACCCATTCTGGGCTAAAGTCGGCGGCGGTTGGCTCCTCGACTGGAGTGATTTCAATTGTTGCCTCTGCAAGTTCAGCATAAAGTGACTCAAGAATATCTAGGTTCTCTGGAGTATCTGCAATAGCTTTAAATATCTCACGTTGCTCAATTTTACCGTCTTTTTTTGCTTTTTCTATTAACTTGGCCTTTTCGACCTGTAAATCTATTGCTGGTTCATCTGCCATAAATTATTATTCCTTCTTAAGTAAGTCATTATATTGGCTTAGTAGTTCAGAGATCTGTTTTTCATCCCCTTGTTCTTCGGCCTGCTTAATTTCTTTGGTTATTTGGTATTTTTTTTCTTTTTGGTTATTTTGGTTCAGTTTTAAAATTAAATCACGCAGCTCTCTAAGTCGTTCGTTAGATCCAAACGTATCATTAGGATAGAGCTCTTCAGCTTTGAATACTAGTATTTTGACATAGTCTTCGACATCTTTCAAATCTTCAGGGATATCTGGGTCTAATCTTGCTTGTGGGTTTGCCTCTAAATATTCATAAACACGTTGTCTTTCGGGAGTATGAAACACTAATCTGACAGATTCAGTCTCAAGTGACCTTCTGGTTGTTGGGTTTGAAACGAGCAAGCATAGTAGCTGGTCTTCATACATGTAACTATCTGGTTTTTGAATAATTTCTTCTGGTTGTTTGGGTTTTCTTAGTTTTTTATTATCCGTTTTACCTAGTTGTGCTTGCTTTTGTCTAATAGCCGATTCACTGACACCAATAAGCTTAGCTAGCTTAAGTAAGTAATGATCTTGTTCTACCTTATCTTCTAGATTATTGATAGTAACCAATAATACATCTGTAAATTGCTTCTTTCCATTTGCTGATGTTATGTCGAATTGCTTTTTATATTTATCTATTAACCAATCTATTGCATACATTGGTTTTTCTACTGCTGTTTGCCAGGCCTGAATATCTTTTTTAATTAACTCATCCGGATCCTTGGCACCAACAATTTCTATTATAGATAACTGAACGCCAACACCTTGAGCAACTGCTATAGAGCGTTCAGCAGCGGTAATACCTGCTTTATCTTGGTCAAAACATAATCGTATATCACTAGTAAAGCGCTGTAATATTTTAAGCTGAGCAGTTGTTAATGCTGTCCCAGCAGTCGCAACCACATTATTTACCCCAGCTTGATGACTTGCAATTACATCTAGGTTGCCCTCTACAATAACCACAAAACCGGCTTGCCTAATTGAATCTTTCGCCAAGTTAAGCCCAAATACATGCCTGCTCTTATCGTAAACAATAGTTGCTGGAGTATTAATGTATTTAGGGGCATTTTCATCAGCAGTTAAAATCCTAGCAGTAAAACCTATGGGTAAGCCCTGGACATCTGTTAATGGAATCATTACCCTACCTCTAAACATATCGCTAAGCCCATTGTAGCGGGATACACCCAAACCAGCATTTTTTATAGACTCTTCACTTATTCCCCTTTTCTTTAAAAAATCTATTAATGCCGTTCCATTATTGGGCGAATATCCAATTCTAAAATCGCCCATTGTTTGTTTGTTAAACTTACGAGTTTTAGTAACGTAATTAAGTGCTTCTTCATTTTTAAGTAAGGTTTGCTGGTAGTATTTTGTTGCCAATTCTATTGCTTCTAAGGTTTGATCTTTCTTCTTTTTAAAACCACTGTCATTATTGCCATAAGGCACTAAATCTACCCCTGCCTTACGCGCAAGAATTTCTAGTGCCCCCTTGAATTCAACACCTTCCATTTCCATAACGAAACTAAATATATTACCACCTTTACCACTACTAAAGTCATGCCAAATTTGCTTTTCTGGGCTGACCATAAAGCTAGGTGTTTTTTCGCCACTAAACGGTGACAAACCCCTAAAGTTACGTCCAGCGCGCTTTAGTTCTATGTAGTCACCAACAACATCCTCCACCGACAAGCGGGATTTTATCTCTTCGACTGCATCCATAATATACACATCATAAGCTACTTTTTGGTTTTTTGCACATTGATGATTTTTGGTTTATAACTTGTAAAGCTGAACAGAAAGTTGCTTAGACTACATCGAATGAGTATTTAGAAGTTATAAGCCTGAAATCGCAGGATGCAAGACAAAAAGTCACTTATAGTATATATAAAACAATAATTGTGCACTTATAAGCATATATTAAGCACAACCGCTGTTATAATAGTTAGTAATATGCAACCAAACCAAAATCCATACGATTTTATTACAGATAGCGAACCCCCTAAAAAAACCTTAGGTTTAGGTGGTGGCAGTACAAAGATGCGCATAATCCAGGTAGCAATATTTGCAGTAATAATATTCATAGTACTAATGGTTCTTTATACTTTGGTTATAGGCAATAAAAAAAGCACTGCCGACCTGCTATACAAACCAGCAGCCCAGCAGGCTGACCTAATTGATTTAACGAAAATTGGTTCTGAAAAAGTTCGTGAAGGTAAGGCTAATCTTAAAATGACTACCGCCAATGCCCTATTAAAATCGCAAAACGCAGAAACCTTAGCAATTATTAAAAAAAATGGCGGGGGCAAAAGTTCCACTAAAACTATCCTTACATTGCAAGATAAAAAGTACGAAGATGTGTTAAAAGAGGCCGAAAGTAACGGTAAGTATGAAGAGACATTCTTGGCTTTATATGCAAACCGACTTGATGCCTACAAAACAAACTTAGAAAGCGTCTATTCCCAGACTAGCGGTAAGAACAAAGACGCAATTGGTAAGATGTATAGCGACCTACAGTATATTTCCCTGACCGAACAAACAAACGCCCCTAAACAATAGATATTTAGAAAAGATATTTACTTATTCGATTTTTTAATCGTCATTTTGCTAACTTGCCACTAGGTTATAGCTAAGCCGTATTAAATCTTCTATTTCACTATCAGATAATTGACCGGTACAAATGACTGTATTCCAATGCTTTTTATTAAGGTGATACCCGGGTAATACAGTCTCATATTTTTCACGTAATGTTATGGCAAGTAATGGGTCGCATTTTAAGCTAATACGTACTGGATCAGATCCTTCTGAAATGAGGGCAAACATCTTACCTTCTCCGGTTTCTTTATGCCCCACTTTATATACAGCTACTTCTTTTCCAAATGGGTAGTCTAGCCAACTGTTTGGCATACTTAAAACATATTTTTCCAAGACTTTATGATCCATTATTGAATAGGTTACAGGTTCAAGTAATTTAAGTAAAATTTTAGTTCAGCTATGGATTCTTGTATATCACCAAGCGCTCTGTGAGATTCCTGTTTAGTAAACTCAATACTGTATTTATTTTGCATAATAATTTTATAACTACTTACGTCTAGCATGCGGTAATGTAATAGTTTTTCAACATCTGGCCACCACTGCCTGATGAATCTCCTATCTTGATGAATGCTATTTCCTGCTAAAATTGCAGGCTCTTGGCCAAAATTACGGCGTACAAACCCAACAAAATCGTTTACGACATGCTGTTCATTTGGGGCTACCTGTACCCTGCTTAGTAAGCCATTAGCAGAATGTTGGGACCTAGACCATTCATTCATATTTGCTAAAATTTGTGGTGGCTGGAAAACTACTGCTTCATATTCATCTATTAAATTAAAATTAAAATCAGTAACAATTGCTGCCACTTCTAAAATACGGTCATTAATTGGATGCAGACCGGTCATCTCTAAGTCCACCCAAAGTAGTTTATTAGACTTTTCGTGTTTTAAATCGCTCATATGGTTATTATCTCATACAAAACAGTACTAATATTTAAATTACTTATTCTTGATTTTTAAAATCTAGAGCAAGACTATTGATGCAAAAGCGCATGTTTGTTGGAGTTTGCGGAGCATCGTTAAAAACATGCCCTAGGTGCCCCCCACAATTGGCACATTGCACTTCTACTCGACGCATATTATTGCTGTTATCTTCAACCAATTTAACTGCCTTCGTATTAGCAACATCATAAAAACTAGGCCAGCCACTACCAGAATCAAACTTAGCGTCACTATCAAAAACCTCGCTACCGCAATTTGCACAGATGTATTTTCCAGGTTCTTTATTGTTTAAATATTGTCCTGAAAATGGAGGCTCTGTAGATTTGTCAAATAATATCGCTCGTTGTTCATCTGTTAAATCATTTTTCATACCAATAATTATACACTTTGAGATATCGCGCAAATAGCCCAATTTTATGACATTTATTTGTTATTTGTCTAAGACTGATTTACCTAAAACTTTTGCCAAAAGAGACATACGGACATACATACCGTACTTCATCTGATCAAAATAAGCAGCCCTTGGATCGACATCGACTTCCTCGGTTATTTCTCCAACCCTTGGAAGTGGATGCATTACTATCATTTCATCTTTAGCATTTTCTAATACTTTTGGAGTTATCCTGAATGCATCTTTTAATCGATGGTACTCTGCCTGATCTAAAAATCTTTCACCCTGAACTCTGGTAACATATAGCACGTCCGTATCTGGCAAAATTCCGTCAAGTTCATTCGACTCTTTTTGCTGAACTCCCTTTTCTGATAGTTCATTAATGTACTGTTTGGGCATTACTAACTCCTTGGGGGAGATATAGTTTAAGCTAACGTCGTATTTTGATAACAATTTAGCCAAAGAATGTACCGTACGCCCGTTCTTTAAGTCTCCTAATAACGTTACATTTAGACCGTCAATTCTCCCCAATCTTTCCTGTATTGTGAACAAATCTAACAAAGCTTGAGTAGGATGTTCACCTGAACCATCCCCGGCATTTATAACAGGCTTCTCGGCCACTTCCGCAGCAACTGCAACTGCACCCAGCTTAGGATGCCTTAGCACTGTAACGTCCGCATATTGCTCTAGAGACCTTACCGTATCCTGTAAGGTCTCGCCTTTTGCAACAGAAGAATACTCTACGTTATTTATCTGAATGACATTACCGCCATGCCTATGCATAGCCGCCTCAAAAGATGATGATGTTCTGGTCGATGGTTCATAAAATAAGTTTGCTAATTCTTTACGATACAACAAATTAGTTCCGTCCTCAGACTCCACAACTCTTCTTGTTGCATCTGACTCTTCAAACAATTGGTCAATATCATCTCTTTCAAATTGTTCAATTGAAACAATATGCTTATTTTCAAAATTACCGTTTATTGGTTCGCCTTTATATATTTCCGACATTCTTCCTCCTAAAATTTAGTTATTATTTAAAAAAACGAGCCACCTACAGTGACTCGCTATAATACTAGTGAATATTGTTCCCCTACGCTCATTTTTCCCCTTAAATTAGTTTGATTTGGGAGTTCTTGAACCTATTACATTTAACCATTTTATTTGCGCCAAAGTCAAATTTCTACATTTTGTCTGGGGCAGTAATACCTAGGATTTCTAGGCCAGACTTTAGGGTGTTTGCATAATTTTCAACTAATGCTCTTCTTATGGCTTCACGCTCATCTCCAACTACTTTACTATTTTCGTAAAAACGGTTGAATACTTGAGCTAATTCATATAAATACGTGCAAATATGGTGTGGCATAAGGTCGTTTATGGATTTTATTAGTGCAATTTGATAATGCGTAAGTGCCCGAGCCAACAACCTTTCGTGCTTGGTTAAAATACTAAATTCAGTAGCGTTTTGAACCTTTGATTTTTCTAAAATGCTTCTAGCTCTGGCATGAGCATACTGTAAGTATGGTCCACTATTGCCCTGTAAACTTACAGATTCTTCTGGGTTAAAAGCAATATCTCCACCTAGCCTTTGCTTTAAAAATGCATACTTGACTGCACCAAGCATGACCATTTTGGCAGTAGTTGGGTCTTTTTCTTGAGATACGATTGTTTCAACTGTATTTAAAACGTCGGTAGCTGTTGTAACATTACCAAGGCGTGAACTCATTTTTTTACCATCACCAAATTTTATTATGCCATTGCTAAGATGTGTCATATTGCCGGCTACTTCTGGTATAAGTTCACCTGCAGCCAAATAGACTACTTTCATATATTCAGCTTGGTCACGGCCGGTAATTAAGATTCTGTGGTCAAAATTGTAGTCAGCATACTCTAAGCTAATAACCCCTAAGTCCTTGGTTTCGTAAGTTGGAAGCCCGGTACTAGTTATAAATACCCTTGTATGTAGTCCTTTATCTTCTCCGCGATAAACCACAGCTCCATCTGAATTTTCAAAAATACCCTTGTCCAAACCACTGTTGACTAATTTTAGTCCAGGTTCTGTGCAGACGCTTTCAGGATAGTATTTAAAACCATCAACTTCTATTCGAGCATAAAAATTATCAAAATAATCATAACTCCACTGCCTGCAAGTCCAGTAAATTTGCGCAAATTTCGATTCTTTATCATTATTCTTATGTATTGAATAAACTTGTTGATTGTACTGCTCTATTTGTTTCTTATAATCAACATTTTCTTCGTAAGCCATTGCTCCGATTACATATGCTTTACTAAGAAAATTAGCCCTCTTAGCATCATCTACACCGCTTAGTTTATCTGGATACTCGCCACCAAACTCAGTAATAATTCCAAACATTGCCTTACCAACATGCAGTCCCACATCGCCACCAAAATTAGTTCTATGAACATTGGCTCCGGCAAGTGATAACATTCGAGATATTACATCTCCTTCGATAGTTTGATATAAATGGCCTGCATGAAGTTCTTTGAAGGCATTTGGACATGAATACTCGACTACATATTTTTTACCACCTAATAACTGTGGTACATTTTGGCTAATTGATTCAACTAAGGCCTTATCCTCAATAAAAATATTGATAAAACCAGGGCCGGCCACCTCTACTTTTGATATAAATTCATTAGTTTTTAATTTTTCTGTTATTTGCTCGGCAATTTCACGTGGGTTTTTACCAAGTTGCTTACTAAGACGCATAGCAACATTGGTACTTAAGTCACCAAATTGGGCTTCTGGTACGGTCAAATCTGATGTTACTTCAATACTGTACAAACTTTTAACTGTACCTTTAATTATTTCAGCTAATTGTTCCATATAAGCTCCATATTACCTTTTAGCTGTAGCATGGGCAAACAAATATGCTTTCCATATAACAAAATAAAGGCAACTTAAGAATACAAAAAACAAAACTGTTGTTCCTAGTGACTTTGAGTATTCTGAAACGTCAATAATGCTTCTGGAAACATCAAATACTATTCCGAATGGATTGGTTATGACGTCCCAACTGTTCCATCGCAAAAACCTACCAAGATAAATTGCGTATCCACATAAAAATAATGAACCAAACACAACTATATTGCTTAACTGCCTTGACCTTTGCCTGAACCTAAAATGTACTAAGCCCAAGGATATAAAACCAAGTATAAAACCAAGTATTGCATAGGTAGAGAATAAAACTACGTCGTACATGTGCATATCTATGGGGGATTCTGGCAAGTGTACAAAATCACTCACTAAATAAAAGGCATTAGGCAAAAATAACAGCCATAAACCAAATAAAAATCCATTTTTCCATGACCAGACAATGCCTTTTTTAGTATTTTTATATAGTAATAAAGCAAAACCAACAGGTATTACTGCCAAAAATAAGTTCCATATTAAATACCAAAATTCGGTACTGGCTGTAATGAACATACGAAGTACGCTTAAAACAAGCGCGAATAACACAAGGCTAACAACGGCCATTACAAAACCATTTAGTGGGTTATCCCATAACAATACTACTTTTTGCCTCATATTTATTTTTATTATACTCGATATTAGTTGTCAGCAATAAACTGTATAGCTAGTCAAACTTTGTTAGGTAGTTGGGGCTATCTGCTAAGTGAGATATTTTAAAGTGATAATCTTGAATAACTTTATCTATTTGGACCTGATTTAATCCTAGCGAATTATAAACAATAAAAGGCTCAACAACATTAAGCCCACAGAACTCAAAAATTCCATGTTGTATAGGTAATAGCATTTGGTTCATGGTTGCACCTAGCTGGCCTTCGGCACGATAATAATCTTCAGGGAAACCAGCAATTCCACATAACATAACCGATTTTCCCCTGAGTAAGCCTTTGTCATAAATTTTACCTGCGTCCCAGGTTACTCCCATGGCAAATACCCTGTCGAACCAACCTTTTAAAATTGCCGGAACGCTAAACCACCATATTGGGGTATGAAAAATAATAATATCGGCTTTAGCGACTTTTTCAATTTCGGCCATTATATCTGGTGAGAAAAGCAACCCCCCAGCAGATGTATGTTTTTGCTCAAGCATATAATTAAAGTGGCCCCCGTCCAATGCAGTAAAGTCATATTTTTCTGCTTTTGGTGAAAAACCAATAGCATACAAATCTGTCTCCATAACTGAATGTCCTTGTCTAAGCAATTCACCTATAGCAGAATTTTTCAAAGAAGCCGTCAGTGATTTTGGCTCATTATGTGCATACACCGACAAAATGTTCATGCTTATTATTGTCTAACTAAAGTTCAAATATCACAAGTAAAGTGCAATAATTTTTGTGGAGAAATATATTTAGCGTATTCTAAAATGTAATAGTGGGTATCAAAAAATATTTATACCAAGGAGTTAAGAGCTTATGAAAGAAATACCCAGGGTTGTTATAACGGGTGGGCCCGGAAGTGGTAAAACTACAGCCTTAGATTATGTAGCTAAAAATTACCCAAATGCTTATTGTGAAAAGGAAGCAGTTAGCTCAATTATTTGGGATACTATACAGCTTAAGGGATCAGTTGAGCCATCACAGGACTACGTAGAAGCGTATCACAAAACTCAAAGAGGCCTTCAGGAACTATTAGATGCAAAGGCCTTATTAGAGGCACAACAAGCAGGTTACAGTTTGATTATTCAAGATGGTTCAATGATTGAAGTTGCAGGCGAGTTCGATGACATTGCTAAGTTCGAAAATTCTACTGGAATAAATTACCAAAAAGAAATTGGTAAATACGCCTATGTATTGTTTATGGAAACATATGCCGGAACCAACAACTATAAACCAGCCGAAAATGCCAGCTACACAGAAGAAGAAGCCATTACTAGAAATAATCGTCTAAAAGAATTATGGAAGCCGCATGAAAAAGTAATGATGGTAACTGGGTCAAAAACAGAGATAAGATCAGAGATTGTATTGCAACTGATAGAAATGATTGCCGACGGTAAAGTATAGATTTTCAAGAAAGCCATTAAAGACAAAAAAGCATTACTAGAATAAAAACGAAAAAAAGTGTAATTTACTATTTATGAGAGAACTGTTCCCTGAACAAAGAAAGCCCATATCATTTCCGTTAAATTCTCTTAATAAATTCAGCCCAGAATATAATCCTACACATGAAAGTTTAGTTATTGGGGATACTATTTCTTTAAAGAAAAACGAACATCAGTATGGAGATGTTAGTGAACTACTTACTCTTGGCAATGTATTGTCTAATGATTTAAATAGACAAATTTGGGAAGATTCAATAAAGCTATATGGTATAGAGAAAACTGAAATAGATGATCCTTACCGTGATCTTCTTAGCAGTGATCCTAAATACCTTAAAAAAAGAATTATGAATGGTTTTGAAACTGGTCTAAAACTAGATAATGCAGAGCTTATAAATAAGGGCATTGTCAAGATTAGCGGTAAGTCAAAATGCCAAAACTATTATGGCTGGCAAGCACTTATAAGGGGTACATTTGCTTTACCTGGGGTAAATGAACCGGTAAAACTAGAAGAAATACCGTTGGTTTTTGTAGTTGTCCATAACGATAAATATATGAGATTTGGGCCCTATGACCTAGAGCGCGAAAAAATAAGCGATTTAAAACACCAAAATATTAACAAAGCATTGAGGGCAGTAAAAATTGGTATCTTTGCCACACAAGGGCGCATAACAAAGAAGAAAAATAGCCCACCAATGAGTGAAGGTGGCAATCAATAGTATTAGCGGCCAACTGCCACAGGCAGTTGTCGTTCGAATCATTCTTCAATCTTCCAACTAAAAAACCAGGCATATAACCTGGTTCTTTAGTTGGCGGAGGGAGAGGGATTCGCCCTTTATGCGCGAAAGAAAAATACTTTCGCTACATAAACTGCTTCGCAGCAAGGGCGGCCAACTGCCACAGGCAGTTGTCGTTCGAATCATTCTTCAATCTTCCAACTAAAAAACCAGGCATATAACCTGGTTCTTTAGTTGGCGGAGGGAGAGGGATTCGAACCCTCGAGGGCTTGCGCCCAACACGCTTTCCAAGCGTGCGCCATAGGCCACTAGGCGACCCCTCCATAATTATTAATTATACGATATTGGTTCGAAACTAGGGATTCTACCCACCTTCGGCGGGCCCGCCTCAACTCTGGTGCATTCGCACTCAGGGTTTCCGTCCTTGCAAAATGCCACTGGCATTTTTCACCTCGAAGGCTTGCACCTTAGCACCTTTCCAAGCGTGCGCCATGGCAGACTCTGGCGACCCCTCCAAACATGCAATATTAAAGATTATATAATTTATCCCTTGAAATTCACACCTTAAAACAGGTAAACTTCTATAAATGTCTTTGATAAATCTTGAAAACTTAAGCAAGGTGTATGGTTTTGGCGATGCCACAACTATTGCTCTAGACGATGTTAACCTAAAAATTGAAAAAGGTGAATTCGTAGCAGTTATGGGCGCTAGCGGCTCTGGCAAAAGTACCCTTTTAAATATAATTGGCTTGCTTGACCGATGTTCTCAAGGCACTTACCTACTAGACGAACGAGATGTTTCACGCATAAGATCGCGTAAAAGGGCTAAGATTCGCCGAGATAGATTCGGCTTCATCTTCCAAAGTTTTAACCTAATAAGCAATATGAGTGTCTTAGAAAATGTTTCATTGCCACTTGCCTACAAAGGTATGCTAAAACTTAGTCGCCACAAAAAAGCTTCAGCTATGTTAGAAAAAATTGGCTTACAAAACCGTGAATACTACCTTCCTCACCAACTAAGTGGTGGCCAAGTACAGCGTGTAGCCATAGCCAGAGCATTAATTAACAAACCTAGCCTTATAATTGCCGACGAACCTACGGGCAACCTAGACAGCGCCAGTAGCGAATCCATAATGGATATGATAAGGGATATTCACCTGGCCGGTAATACAATTATTATGGTCACTCATAACCCCGATTTAACGGCTTATGCGAGCAGAATTGTATATATGCGAGATGGTGCGGTTGTAGAAGATAAGCCACTGAGAAAAAATGAAATAGTCGACCTAGATAAACTAACCAAAGAAGATGAAAAAGCCTCCAAAGTAGAGTTAAACAAAAATATTAACCATCCGACCACAGATAAGGAATCTTCTGATACGCCAGAAAACACAACCTCAGCCAACAAAAGCAAAACTAATAAACCAGCAACTGATCGTAAAACTAGTAAATCGAAAAGGGCCAAGAAATGATAAGCACTAATATTAGAATGGCCCTAACGAGCATTCGATCATCAAGAACAAGAAGTTTGCTAACAGTTCTTGGAGTTGTAATTGGTGTTGCGAGTGTCGTTACAACAGTTGGAATAGCCGAAGGTATTAAGAACCAAGTTGTATCACAAATAAATCAATTTGGTGCAGATGTGCTAACAATAAAACCTGGAAAAAGTTTTGACCATGACTCAAACGGTGCCGTAACAACGTTTAACCCAGGCGCCCAACAAGGAGCAAGCACCTTAACGGATAAGGATATTGCTAGCCTAAAAACAATTCCAGGAGTTGTAGCAGTTGTACCTAGTATGCAAATAACAGGTGTTATCTCGGTTGATGGTAAACCTAATTATTCCGGAGCAAAAATTACTGGAACTGGAGTGGATATAGGCCAAATACTAGGCGATAAAATGGACTACGGTGACTTTTTTGGGGAGGATGACGACCTTAGGAATACGGTTGTAATTGGCCGTGATGTATCCCAAGACTTGTTTACTATTAGAGATCCCATAGGTCAAACAATGACTATTAGGGGTGAAAATTTTGTAGTACGGGGTATCTTAAAACCATTTAAGGACAGTCCAATTTCAATTTCGGATAACTTAAACAAGGCAGTATATATGCCATACGGAATGGCTAAAAAACTTAGTGGCAACAACGGACAAGTTAATGAAATATTTATAAAAGTTGCTAATAGCGACAATGTTACTGCAACTACTGATGCAATTAATAAAGTACTATTAGCTAACCATCAAGGCCAGGAAGATTTCACTATTGTTAAAAAAGAAGATTATTTGGCGGCCGCGACTAAAACCTTGTCACAGCTAACTACTTTTATTGTTGCCATTGCTAGTACGGCATTAATTGTTGGCGGTATAGGTATTATGAATATAATGTTAGTTGGGGTTAGTGAGAGAACCCGTGAGATAGGTATTCGCAAGGCAGTTGGAGCAACTAACCAACAAATACTAAGTCAATTTTTAGTTGAGGCGACGGTAATTAGTGTTGTTGGCGGAATTATTGGCGTTTTTGTGGCCTTGGTTGCTACGTACTTTATAAAAATTGGCACTAACCTAAACCCTGTTATATCTTTGGGAACAATAGTTTTAGCGACTGTTGTCTCGATTATTGTTGGTGTTGTATTTGGTATGGCTCCTGCGGTGCAAGCAGCACGAAAAGATCCAATCCAATCACTACGATATGAATAGTGCCATTGTTAGTTATATTTAAAAAGCTCCCGTATTGGGAGCTTTTTAAATTATCTGTCAGCAAAACTGACTCATACAATCTGCTATTAAAGAATTTGAATCTTCTTAACTGTATCTTGCTTCACCTTAGTAAAGCTTACTGTTAATACGCCATCTTTAAGTACAGCTTCAATTTCGTCTTCTTTTACCTGCACTGGCAAAACAAAACTGCGTGAAAATTCACCCCAATAACATTCTTGTAAATGATAGTTTTCAACATCTTCCTCGTAACCTGCATTTAACGTACCCCTAATTGAAAGCGTGTTATCTGCAATGCTTACATCTAGGTCATTCTTGTTAACGCCAGCTGTGCGAGCCTTTACTACAAGTTTTTCCTTAGTCTCATATACATCAATTGCTAACTGCCCTGGAACGGCTTCTTCTTCGTCCCATTCCTCTTCCTGAACTTGTGGTTCAGGGCCAGCAACAGCTAAATCTTCCTCACCCAAAAATGCAGCCGTTAGTTCTTCTTCCATTAGCAAATCATCTTCATTTGCTGTGCGTCGTGCCATTGTTACCCTCCACGATTTATTTTAAAATACTGCTTTTAGTTTTAAAATCTTTTTGTGTGTGTTAAAAGTATACTGAACTGAATAGACAAGAGGCAAGCTAACGTAGCCATCTTAACAACATATTTTCTACAACATGAACATATTCGATAAATTATTAGGCTTAATTGCACCCCACCATTGCATAGTATGTACCGATGAAGATTACGTACTTTGCTACGATTGTGCCAGCCAAATTGATGAGCTACCAAGTAGTTGCTATGTTTGCCATAAGGCAACCACCGATTTTGCCCCTTGCTTAGAACATATCACCAAAAAATCACCAAAGCATGTGTGGTTTGTATTTTCTTACGAAAAATCTATTAAAAAACTACTCTGGGCATATAAGTTCCAACAGCAACGTGCCGGTGCTGTAGATATTGCCAAAATAATATGTGGGAATTTACCCAATATACCACCTGAAACTTTAATCACTTACGTGCCAACTACTCCTGAACATATCCGGCTTAGGGGGTTTGATCATTCCAAATTAATAGCCATTGAAGTTTCAAAAATATTAGGCTTAAATTATCACAACCTGCTGACACGGAACCCTGGTGCAGTTCAACATACACTTAATAGACGACAAAGATTAGCACAAATTAAAAATGCCTATAGCCCAATTAACGAATACTTATCATCTGGTGCAAATATATTACTAATTGACGACGTAATAACTACCGGTGCTACCATTGGCGAATGTGCTAGACAGCTTTACTCGGTAGGAGCAAAATCGGTTAATGTAGCAACATTGGCCCGAACTCCTAAATAATCTTGTGCCTTAACGTCAGCACTGTTATACTTTACCCTTGTTAGCCACCAGGAGGGGTACCCAAGTGGCTGAAGGGGACGGTTTGCTAAATCGTTAGTGGGGCGAAAGTTCCAGCGAGGGTTCGAATCCCTCCTCCTCCGCCAGGAGAAGGCCGTCTGCATTTATGCAGGCGGTTTTCTTCTTGTTGAAGAAAAGATTAGAACCCGTTCGGCGTAGAAGCACAGCTGTGCTGTGCGCTATCCTTCCTCCTCCGCCAAATAAAGAACCAGGTTTTATGCCTGGTTTTTTATTTGGAATATTGAAGAATGATTCGAACATTCGGCCTCCTGAAAGGAAGCTAAACCAGCCATTAGTCCGAAAAGTAAATATAGCAAAAGTAATTTTCTTTTGCCGGAATAAGGCTAACTCCTTTCCTCTCATACGGCAATAACACTGTTTAAACCAAAAAGCATAACTGTGTTGTACAATATATACAAATGAACGAAGATCCAAACAATCAAAATCCACAACCCCAACAACCGCAAGTAATTAGTCCTCAGTGGCAGTATACTTCTGGCCAACTGAGCCAACAACAGCAACCAATACAGCAAACTCCGTTACCTACACCAGTTGCACCACAAGCACCGGTACAAGCCAGCCCTGTGCCAGAACAGGCCATAGCACCCCCCCAGCCAGCAGTAGTACCGATACAACAACAAACTCCCGTTCTAGCGGAAACTCCACAGCCTGTTGAGACCGCACCACTAAATCCAATAAGCAACCAGCAACCTGCCCTACAAAATACTACAAACGAAAATGCTATATATACTTGGCAAGCTTCTGAATTTGCTACAAATGAGAAGAATAAATCTTGGTATCTTATTTTAGCCGGTGCAGCAATACTAGTTTCTGGTGTTACTTTCTTAATAACCCGCGAATGGCTATCAATTGTCGTAATTGTTGTATTGGCGGTTGCCGTTGGTTTTTATGGCAATATTAAACCCCGTACACTGAGTTATTCCATAGAAGAGTTGGGCATAAAAATAGGTGAAAAATTTTATGGTTTTAATGAGTTTAAAAGCTTTTCAGTATTAGAAGATATGGCCGTACCAAGCATAAACCTTATGCCGATAAAGAAACTTATGATGCCAATAAGCATTTATGTTGCACCTAGCGATCTAAGTAAGGTGGCGGATATTTTAGGTAATTACCTACCATTCGAAGAAAAACAACGTGATTTTACCGATAAGCTAAGCCACCGTCTCCGATTCTAAACTAATAAAGGATAACTATGAATAAAAAATCAAATAACAATAAAATACTATACGGGATATTATGGATTTGTTCCGGATTTATCATGCTAGTTCTAGTAGCTTTTTTTCAAATAATAGCAAATTTCCTGTTGTCAGGAAATTTAGAAAACACAAGCAGTCTTTCAGTAATTCTAAATATTATAAGTTGGATATTAGGAACATTAGGTATTGTATTAATATTTGTAGGTCCAATTGTTGGTATAATTAAATTAACTAAAAAAGATTAGTTTAATCTGTTAATGACTTGAGTTTTCTGATATAGTATGTTTTTGTTAAGCCATCGTAGCTCAGCTGGCCCGCTAAACTTGTTTAGCAAAGTGATGTGGAGCAAACGCACTATCCCCGCTAGTTTAGCTACATTTAACAAATTAGATATGCACTAGCATGGTTATGCACCCGTAGCTCAGCTGGATAGAGCGTCAGTTTGCGGTACTGAAGGTCGTGCGTTCGAATCGCGCCGGGTGTACCAAACAAAGAGTCTGTTCGTTTATGAACGGACTTTTTGTTTGGTAAAATAACCTTATGAAAAGAAAGTTTGACAGCGTATCCAAAGAAACCGAGAAAAATTGTGTGAACGAAATAATTACCAGGATTGAAGAAATTGAAGGTGGTGAT
This sequence comes from uncultured Candidatus Saccharibacteria bacterium, assembly GCA_964477125.1. GTDB lineage: Bacteria > Patescibacteriota > Saccharimonadia > Saccharimonadales > CAIOMD01 > DALYDK01. The sequence continues at coordinate 30,831 of CAYZCZ010000003.1, forward strand.
GTAGGCATAATTGCCGCTCAAGATATTATAGAAATAGTCACTCAAAACTTAGGCCCAGAAATATATAACAACGGACTCAAAGATGCCAAGAAATTATTTCAAGAAAAATTTTCAGACCTAGAAACAGATATTTCTATACTAGAACAATACACCCAGGCAAATAGGAACATTCAATAAATATAGATATTCTCTTGTTGTTCCCTGTTAGAATGTTCATATGAAAATAATAGTTTTTGGAGCTAATGGTCGGGTTGGCTCATTGCTCGTAGCCGAACTTATTAAACAAAACTACAAAGTAGTAGCCTTTATTCATGGTGAAAATAATTTGCCCAAAAATAAGTTAGTTACTATTTTTAAAGGCGATATTTATAACAGCAAAAATGTAAGTTCAGCTATGAAAGGATGTAATGTAATTATTTCCGCTCTTGGTAGCTGGGGAACCCCAAAAAAAGATATTCTAACTAGTGCTATGAAAAATATTATCCCAGCCATGAAAGAACAAAAAATTAAAAGAATTATTACGCTCACTGGAGCAGATGCTTTAGCGAGCAAGGAAAAACCAACCATAACTCAGAAAATTACTAGGCCAATTTTTACAGTATTAGCAAAAAATATACTAGAAGATGGCGAAAACCATATTGCACTACTAGAAAATAGTGAACTTGATTGGACTGTGGTAAGGTCACCTGTGATGAATAATATAGGAAACCCAAAAAGGTTTTACCTTAGTAATAATACGCCCAACCCTTTTAGAACAATCAACCGCCAAAGCGTAGCAATTGTCCTAACAAATCAAATATCAGACACTGCATTTATACATCAAGCCCCATACATTTATAGAAAATAATACCTGTTATATAAACTAATTTACTGCTACTATCTAGCCATAAATAAAGGAGAAGTTATGGAAGATAGTACTAACGATATGATGGTTGTCACAACTAACGATTTACCAGGTTACGAAGTAGTAGAAGTTTACGGCGAGGTGTTTGGGCTTATAGTTAGAAGCCGTAACATGTTTAGCAATATAGGAGCAAGCTTTAGAACAGTAGTTGGTGGCGAAGTAAAAGGATACACCAAAATGCTATCCGACAGCCGTTTTCATGCTTTAGAACGACTTAAAAGTGAAGCTTCATCTAAAGGAGCAAATGCCATACTAATGATGCGTTTCGATAGTGGTGATATTGGACAAGTTATGAATGAAGTAGCAGCATATGGCACAGCCGTAAAAGTCGTAAAGAAATAAAATGTTATACCCACAAAAAAGGATTCGACGTTTACGATAAAAAATATGATTTCACCAAGGACACCATAAGGGCTCTTGGCAGGAATGTCAGAATTAGCTTTCCTATTCGAACCCCTACTTCAGTAATAAATATGACCTAAGCTACACTAAGGTCTTATTTATTTGGCGGAGAAGGAGGGATTCGAACCCTCGGTACATTGCTGTACACTTGTTTTCGAGACAAGCCAATTCAACCACTCTTGCACCTCTCCACAAAGGTATAATATACCGTAATGAATAAAATTATTATAGTAAACGATAGTCTTCAAACGAACTATGCTTATGTTTTAACAAAGCCTATTGGTAAAAAATTTGATCCATATTTTCAACCACAGCTTACTCCGAAGGAAATGCTTGAACTTGGAGTATTTGATGGTAACTATTTAAATGATTGTATAAGAGAGTTTCCAGCCGAGTGGTTTATCAACGCAAAACTAAGCAATGATGGCCCGAATGAAAAGCTAAATTATTTTGGAATTCATGCTAGTCAACCAAAGTCAGTCTGGCAACAAAAAGGTTGGATTAACCAAGATGACCCCCGGGGCTGGTTCCAGTGGTATTGTCGTTATTATATGGGGCGCCGTCACGAAGATGATACGCGCCAAATAAAGCGCTGGAAAGCCATGAAACGCCACGTGACTCAAGTAAAAAATAATTGTATTCAGGGAGATTGGGATTGCAGATCACGCCAAAGACAGGCGCTTTTACACTGGGCTTACGACAGTCGCATAATTTAATGATATTCTAGTTGGTAATGAATAACATATATTGCAGTAACTGCGGCCAACTTATCCCGGGCAATTCCAATTTCTGTCGATTTTGTGGGGCAACCCTTCATGGGCCGGAAGCTTCAGTCTACTTTGCCCAGCAAGAACCAGTACTTCCGGGAGAAAAAGCCAAACCTATCAGTCCATCCAAGCCAGATACAATACCTAAATCTCATTTAAGTTCTACTGTCGTCATAATATTTGTACTGAACTATGTGAAAATTTCATCTATATTATTCCCTGCCCTGTTTATTGGAATATATTTTCAGCCTTTAATTTTTGGGTTAATAACTATTTTAGCTATTGTGGTTCTATTTTCTATTGCTATATGGGCTTACAATAATTTTACATACGAAGTCACAGAAGATGGCCTGCTTATTGAATTTGGAATAATACATCATAAGACAATTTCCGTGCCATTCGATCAAGTCCAAAATGTTAACATAGAGCGCTCCGTAGTAGACCGTATGCTTAACTTGGCCCGAATCAGCATAGAAACAGCTGGTAGCGCTGTAACACAGCCTATACAGGTCATAGGTGGCTATACCGCCCGCTCCGAAGCCTACCTGCCAGGCCTAACGCTTCTTCAGGCTAAAATGCTACATGACATATTAATTGATGGCAAGTTAGACGAGGAGTATTAAAATGGAAGATTCAATATTCACAAAAATTATTAAAGGTGAAATACCCTGTCATAAGGTTTATGAGGATGAGCACACAATCGCATTTTTAGATATACACCCAGTCCAGCCAGGACATACTTTAGTTGTACCAAAAGTACAAGTTGACCATTTTGAGGATCTTGACGATGCACACTACCAAGCGGTTTGGGCAACTGTTAAAAAAGTGTCTAGGGCTCAAAAAGCTACCTACAGTCCAAATAGAATTGGCCTGCAAGTTATTGGCCTTGACGTTCCCCACGCCCATATCCATGTATACCCCTTTAATACGCTAAGTGATTTTAGGAATATGCCAGATATGAATGCCGAACCAGACCATAATGAATTAGCCAAAAACGCTGAAAATATTAAGGGGTCATTAAATGCCTAGTTGGATTGTTGCTTTCTTGTTCGCCTCTGGCCTGTCTACCTGGGTTTATACGAAACTCATGAGAACAACTGGTAATAATACCAAATCTAGCCTAATGGCTACGGGTTTTACTTTTTTGCTAAGTTTTTTTGTTTTTTGGGCAATAATGGCATTTGTGAACGGACTTGTTAGTAAATAAGTAAATGAAAATCACTCTTTACGTTACTGGTAAAAAAGGTAGCCAGCTATATAGTCTCGCATTAGACTACATAAAAAAGGCAAGCTTTGGCACATCCATTGATTTAGTTATATTAAACCCAAGTGGACAAAGTAATGAAATTGCAAGAAACCAAGAATCTAAAAATATAATATCTAAACTAAACAATGCCGACCTTTTATGGATATTAGATGAAAAAGGGACTCAAGTCTCATCGATTGAATTGGCCCAAAAAATTGAAAAAACTAAGATGATTTCTAAAAATTTATCTATAGTTGTTGGTGGAGCTTATGGTATTAATGATGAGCTAAGATCTAAGGCCAATTTTGTTTGGAGCTTGTCAAAACTGGTATTTCCTCATGAAATAGCTTGGTTATTAGTTAGCGAACAATTATATAGGGCAGGTCAAATTAACAAGAACTCTGGTTATCATCACATCTAGCAAAAAACTAACTAGCTTACTATGGAACCGTTTTCGGTCTTTCCTGCCAGAACAGCTAGTACGTATTCTGGTTTTGGTTGGCAAACTGCAATTTTTATTTGTTTATCGGCAGCCAAAGCCAGCGCCGCCCTATCCATCACCCTTATATTCTCGTTTGCCAATGCTTCTCTAAAAGTAATATCGTCATATTTAACAGCATTGGGGTCTTCTGTAGGGTCATTATCGTATATACCATTTACTTTGGTAGTTTTAATTACGGCTTCGCAATGAAGCTCAAAAGCCTGGGCAACTACAGCAGTATCGGTAGTAAAACCTGGCTTGCCTAAGCCGCCAGCAATAAGTACTATCCGGCCACCACTCATATATTTGATTGCTCTTTGATAAGAAAATCTTTCACTTACGCTTTCGACAGGTATATTGCTAAATAAACGGCTTTCTACCTGGCCCCGTTGGTTGAGTGCTTCATTAAGAAATAGTCCGTTCTGTACGGTGGCCAACATACCCATTTGGTCAGCAATGACCTGGTTTGTAAAACCGTTTTTGTGTAGTTTGTTACCCCTTACAATATTTCCACCACCCATAACGCATGCCACCTGGTACCCTTCCCTGCTAAGCGCCTCTAGCACCTCACAGACCTTCACAGCTTCTCTCATATCAAAATTATATTCATCCGATCCAAGCTGTTCTCCTGACACCTTAACCATTACCCGTTTATTCATATCACCTTCTTTCTAACTAGTTATTATACGTGATGATTACTTGTGAATCCGTTTAAATAAAAATGTATGAAACTAGCCGTATCATGCTAGAATATTACTTATGAATGGTGGGGAAGCTTCAGAAAGTATTGCTCTTGCGAAAGCAATCTCTTCAGCACGCCGTAACGCAGGCTTAACCCAACAGGAACTATGTTCAAAAGCAAACTTATCCTATAGCACTTTAGCCAAAATTGAACGGGGAGCCATTAAAACTCCTAGTGTTTTTACAGTCGCAGCCATTGCATCCGCCACCGGTACAAGTGTCGAACACCTTACTGGTATTTCAACTTCAGTAGCAAATCCAAAAAACTATAAAACCTCTTTAAGCGGTATAAAATTTGTATATTTTGATGTTAACGGAGTGCTTGTTAGGTTTTTCCAACGAGCTTTTACAAATATTTCTGCCGACACTGGAGCCTCATCGGACGTTATAGAATCCTTATATTGGCACTACAACGACGTTGTTTGTCGTGGCGAAATGTCTTTATCTGAATTTGATCAAATTCTTGCCGACAGACTTAATATTCCAAATATATCTTGGGCTGAATATTATCTAAAGAATATTGAAGTAATTAACGAAACGGTTGAGCTAATAAGGTGGGCTATAACCTACTATCCTATTGGCCTATTAACAAATATTATGCCAGGACTAGTAAATGAAATGATTAAGCAAAGCAAACTACCCAACCTAGACTATTCGGCTATCGTGGACTCATCTGTTGTTGGGTCTATAAAGCCAGAACAAAATATATATGCCATTGCCCAAAAAATATCTGGATATAAACCAGAGGAAATTCTTTTCATTGATGATAGCAGGCAAAACTTAATGGCCGCTGAAAAACTAGGTTGGCATGTTTTATGGTTCGACGATTATCGCCCTAGCGAAAGTGAACATCGCATAAAAGAAGCGTTGTTATTTGAATAAAAACAACTTCTAGTTAAGAATAAGCCTCGAATGTTTTAATCTCTTCATCTAACTTGGTATATAGCTCATTTTCATGTGAAAGCTGGTCTTTAGTCTGCTGGATAACTTGTTTTGGTGCCTTGCTTGTATAATTTTTATTATTTAAACGCTGTTGTAACTTTTCTATGGTCGCTATTTTCTTATTTTTAGCAACTATCAATTTGGCAAGATAAATTTTTGCTGTGTTCAAATCAATATCCAGCCAACAATTATGTCTAGTCTGAGTAAGCCTTAACCCCTTACCCGCTTCAACCTCTTTAACGCCTGAAAGTTTTGCAAACTTACTAATTATTTGAGCATTATCTGTAAGGAATGTGCTATTTGTAAAATAGAGCGTTGGTTTATTTACGTCTAACACTGTGGTAATGTGCCTTATTTCAGAAATAATTTCTTTGAGTTTTTCAAAATCATTGGCCATTTTAGCATTAACAGATTTCTCTGCTGGCCATTGGGCTGTAATAAGTAAATCTTCTGGTTTCCAGCTAAGCGTTTGCCATATGGTTTCAGTAACAAATGGAGCAAAAGGATGTGTCAGCTTTAGTGAAACTTCCAAGATATACGACAAAACATCCTTATTCAACTGGGCTTTACTTGCCTCTATATACCAGTCTGCAAAATCGTCCCAAATAAAATGATAAACCTTTTCATATGCCTCACTAAGTCGATAAGTATCCATTAATTGAGTAACGTCATTCACTACGGTATTTGCCCTTGATAAAATCCAATGATCAGCTGATGATTTTGGAACTATTTTTTCACGTGAAAAATCATCGCTTAATGTCACTTCACAGAAACGAGCAATATTCCATAATTTATTACAGAAATTACGTCCTGCGATGACCTTACTAGGATCATAAGCTGCACTATAGCCAGCTGAACGACCAGCTATCATCCCCATTCTAAGTGCATCAGCCCCGTTTTCCCTTAATACTGCAGTTGGATCTATAACATTTCCTAAGCTCTTACTCATTTTTTTGCCATCTTCGGCACGTACCATACCATGCAAATAAACCTCTTTAAAAGGTATTTTGCCGGTAACATACAAGCCAATACAAACCATGCGAGCTACCCAGGGGTACAATATGTCTTGTCCTGTTTCCATAAGGCTATTTGGATAGAAATCTTTGAAATCTTGGTTGTCTGGAAATCCCATGGTTACGAATGGCCAATGGCCACTGCTAAACCAAGTATCAAACACATCCGGATCACGTCGATAATGCTTGCCATTTTGCTCTATAATCTCTTCGGTAACAGTGGTATTGTAAATCCACTCATCAGGGTCATCAACATTCTGAAAAGCCGGAATTGGTATACCCCAAGCAATTTGCCTGCTAATATTCCAATCTTTTACGTTCTTTAAGTACTCAATAACTTGCTCACGCTTATTGTCTGGGTAAAAAACAATTTTATTTGCCTTAAGGGCTTTTATAGCGGGAGATGCCAATTTTTGCATACTAACAAACCATTGGTCCATTAACATTGGCTCAATAGTTGTTCCACACTTGTAACACACCCCTACCCTATTCTTGTAATGCTTATCTACTTTAATAAGTAGACCCTTCTCGTCAAGCGCTTTTGCAACTGCATCACGAGCTTCCAATACTGTCATTCCCTCGTACTTCCCTGCCCTGTGATTCATAGTACCGTCATGATTAATCACACGAATTGCTTCCAAATTATGGCGTTGTCCAGCTTCCCAGTCATTAAAATCATGAGCTGGTGTTATTTTTACTACACCTGTACCAAAATCCCTGTCGACCATTTCATCAGCAATAACCCTAATCTCAAAGGGACCATTAACACCTTCTACTGTTAACACTTTGCCTACCAAATCTTTGTAGCGAGTATCTTTAGGGTGGACAGCTACTGCAGTATCGCCAAATTTTGTTTCAGGGCGAGTTGTAGCCAGTTCAAACGGACCATACTTTAAATAATATAAAGGGCTCTCTTTATCTTGGTATTCTACTTCGATATCAGCAAAACTCGTTCTATGCTTTGTGCAGTAATTAACAAGTCTTTCACCTCGGTAAATTAATCCATCATCCCACATTTTTTTAAAAGTTTGGTAAGATGTTTCTACTACTTTATCGTCTAATGTAAAAGTGAACCTAGTCCAATCTACACTAGCACCCAGCATTCTAAACATTGTTTCAAAATTATCGCGGTTCTGACCAACAAAGTCATATATTTGGTCATAAACTTCTTCTCGCGTATAGTCAAAACGGCTTTTACCTTCTTTGGCTAGCTTTTTTTCATAAACTACTTGGGTCTCAAATCCAGCATGGTCTGCCCCTGGAGCCCATAAAGTCCGCTCACCTTTCATCCTATGATAACGAATAACCCCATCCTGGATAGCAAACATCAATGAATGACCTATATGAAGCCCGGCATTTGCATTTGGTGGCGGAAGAACAATGCAATAATCGCCCTTTCCCCGACCTACCGGTTCGAAAGCTCCACTTTTTTCCCATAAATCATAAATATCCTGCTCATATTGCTGTGGTTCATAAACTTTAGAAAGTTGCATTTGTTCCTCTACCTTAGTATCTAGTAATTTAATTCATATTCTATTTTACTTCTTATATGTCCCAGTAGCAAAAAGATTAGTTTTCACGTGAAAACTTACATTTTCAAATTTGGGTTTATAGCCAGTGAAAACGGATCTGCTGGTATTTGTTTAGCTATTGCCTTATAACAGCCCAAAGTTGCAATCATCGCTCCATTATCTGTACACAGAGCAGGGGAAGCATAGCTAATATCAATTGGTAGAGATTCCTTAAGCTGGCGTCTAAGTTCACTATTCGATGCTACTCCACCAGCAATAACAACAGATTGAGGCCTAAATTGATTAAAGGCTTTGACTGTCTTATCCACCACTATAGCAATTGCCGTTTGCTGGAAGCTTGCTGAAATATCCATCTTCTGGCGCTCAGATAGCATGCTTGGAAGCTTTGTAGACGCTAAACGGTAATCACCGCCTACCGCAGTTTGGGCGACCCTTAGAACGGCTGTTTTTAGCCCAGAATAACTAAAGTTGTAATCACCGTCCACTTTTGGTTTTGGCAATTGATAACAATTTGGGTCACCAGCTAAAGCCGATTTAGCAACGCTTGGACCGCCAGGATAGGGAAGACCTAATATTTTTGCCACCTTATCAAATGCTTCTCCAATCGCATCATCAACTGTCTGCCCTAGCAATTTATATTTAAAATGATTTTCAAAATAAACCAGTTGGGTGTGTCCACCACTTACAATTAAAGCTAACAACGGAAATTCTGGCCGATGTTCATTTAAAAAATTAGCATACACATGACCCTCTACATGATTTATGTCGTATAAAGGTTTCTCCTTAACAATCGCTAAGGTTCTAGCCGTTAGCACACCGACCAATAGACTCCCAGATAGGCCAGCACCATTTGTAACTGCAATACCATCTATTTTGTTCCAAGCCTCATTTGCGGAAATATTTTTTTCACGTGAAAACTTAGCAATTACTTCTTCTATTTGCGGAATTATATATTCTATATGGCTACGTGCCGCAAGTTCTGGCACAACACCCCCATACAAAGCATGGATATCCATGCTCGTAGCTAAACTTTCAGCCAACAATGTACGGCCATTTTCTACTATAGCTACACCGGTTTCATCGCAACTGCTTTCAATCCCTAGTATAATCATTAAGTAAATTATACGTTATCAAATAGTAACCAGGGAATATTAACCAATGAATGGCAGAAAAGTTGTAAAAAAACTAATACCAAAAAATACATTTAAAAAGGTTGAACCCTATGGCCATTTGGCTGAAACAGTCATTCATCAAACCAAGCAAGGGTTCCCAGCCAAAGGCTTAAAAATAATCGGAGTAACAGGGACCAACGGCAAGACAACAACCTGCTTTATGATTCATAAAATGCTTATTAACGCTGGTTTTAAGGTGGGCTTAATGACAACCGTAGCTTATGGGATAGGGGAAGATTTACACCCACAAGTCGCCCATATGACCACTGTTTCATCTAGTTTACTTTTAAAAAGACTTAACAAAATGAAGCAACAGGGCGCAGAGTGGATTGTGTTGGAAACTACCAGCCACGCACTTGCCCAGAACCGTACCTGGGGCATTGATTATTACATGGCTGTAATGACAAACCTGACCCATGAGCATCTCGATTACCATGGCACTTTTGATAACTATCGAAATGCAAAAGTAAAAATGTTTAAACTGGCCAACAAAAATAAACACGGCAGTCAGCTGGGTATAATAAATGCCGATGATGAAAATGCCAAATATTTTGCAAAACCAATTAAAAATACAATAACTTACGGTATTAACAGCGGTGATTTAAAAGCAAAAGACATCAATTTATCACCAGCAGGTGTTTCATATTCTGTAAGCATCAAGAATGATAAGTACAATATTAAATGCCACATACCTGGCAGTTTCAATGTATATAATTCCTTGGCCGTAGTTGCCGTGGGCAGGGAACTGGGCCTTACGGTGCATCAAATTGAGCAGGGAATCGCTTCATTAACAGGGGTAGAAGGCAGGATGACCAAGATAGACATCGGCCAAAATTTTGACGTAATTATTGACTTCGCTCATACCCCAGATAGTTTTGAAAAACTCTTTAAAGATCTTAAGCCAGTAATAAAGGGAAAGTTAATCGTTTTGTTTGGATCGGCTGGCAGGCGAGACGAAGCAAAAAGAGCCATTCAGGGTAGGTTAGCGGGGAAATATGCCGATATTTTAGTACTTACCGAAGAGGATGACAGAGACATTGACGGAAACCTTATATTAGAACAAATTGCTAGTGGAGCCCAACAAGTCGGCAAAGTAAAAAACGAAAGTCTTTTCCTAATTTTAGACAGAGCTAGTGCAATAGAATTTGCATTAAAACAGGCAAAATCCAATGATACAGTTCTATTACTTGGTAAAGGCCATGAAAAAACTATCGAAAGAGCTGATGGCGAACATGACTGGGATGAAATTGGATTAACTAAACAACTGCTTGCAAAATAGTAATATTGGTATACATATATTACCAAATTACTGATACAATAAGCATAAGCGAAAGTAAGTTGAACTTACGCTAGTTATATTTAATCTAGACTAAATTAATTCGAATAAAAACATGGCAGTATACAAAGTAATTCAAGACATCGAAGCCGAAGATAAGCTATTGGGCCCACTAACTCTCAAGCAGTTTATTTTTGCAGTCATTGCTGTTGGTTTTGGATTTGTTGCATTTATGGTAGCTAACAAAACTGGAGCTATTTATTTAGCCATACCATTTTTGCCATTTATTATTGGTTTTGGAGTTTTAGCGGCACCCCTAAGCAAAGACCAGCCAAGCGACTTATGGCTTGCTGCCAGAATAAGGTTTTTTATTAAACCCCGAAAAAGAATCTGGGACCAAAGTGGTATAAAAGAACTAGTGACTATTACTGTGCCAAAAAAAGAAATAAAACAGTTAACTGATAACCTAAGCCAGGGTGAGGTAAAAAGCCGCCTTAATGCATTAGCTGACACACTAGATAGCAGAGGTTGGGCTGTAAAAAATGTTGCCCTAAACATGTATTCTAACCCCAGTTATGCCTACGCCTACGATGCTGGCCAAGAAAGATTGCTTGACCCATCTAGCTTGCCTAGGGCTGTAGATGAAATAAATATTACCAATACAGACGATATTTTAGACACTAACTATAACCCTACGGCTCAACACTTCGAAGAAATGATAGAGGTGTCTACCGCAAATCATAAAGCTGAAGCAGTCGCTAATATGAAGGCAACAATCTCAAGCCAAGCAGATGCCCAAATACCTTCGGTTGCTAGTAAAACCATACAACAAGACACTACCCAGACTGTAGCAACCTATATTGCACAAACTCCTAATGGAGATAACTTTGAAGTCCCTATCCCAGATAATGCAAATATCCCCAACCAACCAGCCGACAATGATTATTGGTTTATGAACCAGCCGTCCAATGCAAGCCAAACAGTTGAACCTGACAGTGTAATGTTTAACGATCAAACAATTAAACCAGCAAGTCCAGTCCAAACAGCTAATAACACTGACGATGGCCAAACAGATGTTCAGAAAATTGATCAAGAAAAAGAACTATTAGAGCATATTAAAGCCGATAAAAGCATTACGGCAAAAGCTAACCCTCACCATAAGGTTGTTAAAACACCCGAACAACTGGCTATTGAAGAAAAAGCCCGCCAAGAAGTCGAAAAGGCTGAAAAAGCAATTGAAGATGAAAAAGCACAAGCGGTGACAGCTAAACAAAACCCTGTTAATATAGAACTTGCAAGATCTGATGATCTGAGCGTTGAAACAATTTCCAAACTTGCCAACAGGAAACCAAAAAAGGCAAATGGAGAGGTTGTTGTTAACCTTCGTTAGGGTGGCGAAAATATATAATTATGGATCCAAATACACAAGGCTATCAACCAAATACTGGCCAGCAACCTGGCGCTGTTCCTTATGGTCAATATACTATGGGTAACCAGCCATATGCTGGGCAACCAGGGGTATCTCCACAAATTCAACCCGGTAGTGTCCCACAACCGACTGTAACACCCGTTAAAAGTAATCCTAACAGCACCCAAAACACTTTAATGATAAGTGAAATACGTGACGGTATAGTTATCATGAACGATGGTTCTTTCCGAAGTGTAGTTATGTTAAAAAGTATTAACTTCGACCTTATGAGCCCAGGTGAACGCGAAGGTGTAGAGTATGGTTATCAAGGATTTTTAAATTCACTATATTTCCCAGTACAAATATTTGTCCGTTCACAAAAAGTTGATCTTGGCCCATATATTCAAAAGCTAGACAAAATACGTTCAGAGCACGATAACATGCTTTTAGCACTACTTATGGAAGATTATATTGCTTATATGGCAGGCCTTGCAGAACAAACCAATGTCATGGATAAAAAGTTTTATATGGTTATACCTTACTTCCCGGTAGCCGATGCTCAAAAAGTAGTTCAAGCAAGCAAGGGTTTCATGGAAGGAATTTTTGGTAAAAAAGAGCAGAAAGTTATTATTAACGAAGCCGACTTAGAAACTGCCAAAACTGAGTTGCGCGATCGCACCCAGTCGGTATTAGCCGCCTTAATGCAATGTGGCGTGCAAGGCTTGCCACTCGACACCAATGAACTAATTGAACTTTACTACGACGCCTATAACCCTGACACAGCCACACGCCAACAACTCAAAAACTTTGACGATTTAAATGCGCCAGTAGTCTCTAGGGGTCAAGGTAATGCTTATCAGCCAAATTTAGAAAGGGAAATGAACTAGTATGGGACTTTTTGGCGGATCAAAACAACAGCCTATTGACCCGGTTGCACTTGCTGAACAGCAACGCATGCGTGAGCAACAAGAAGTTCAGGCTGCCTTTCAAAAAGGTGTTACAGCGCTTAGGGACTTTATTGCCCCTAGTAGCATTGAATACCAGAGTAATTATTTTCAAATAGGTACCCGCTATGCTCGAACTTATTATGTGTACGGCTACCCTAGGCAAATATATACCGGCTGGTTAAGTGGCATGATTAACATAGACGAAGTAATGGACATGAGTATTTATGTTTACCCCGTAGAAAGCCAAGTTGTGCTAGAAAATTTGCGCAAAAAAGTAGGTCAACTAGAGGCAGGTCTACAAATAGATGCTGAAAAGGGCAGGGTACGTGACCCAGCTAAACAGGCTGCAATTATCGATGCCGAGGAGCTAAGGGATAAATTGCAAGTAGGTGAAGAGCGATTCTTCCGTTTTGGTTTGTACTTCACCCTATATGCCAATAGCCTTGATGAACTAGAATTCGTAAGCCACAAAGTAGAGTCTATGCTTGGCCAACAGCTTGTTTATTCTAAACCAGCTAGCGCTCAGCAAGAACAAGGCCTAAACAGCACTATTCCACAGTTCGTAGACCAGCTGCAAATTCGCCGTAATATGAACACGGGTGCTATTAGTACTAGTTTTCCGTTCACAAGTGCCGATCTAACAGATGATCATGGCATTTTGTATGGTATTAATATGCACAATAGTGGCCTAGTTATTTTTGACCGTTTTAGCTTAGAAAACGGTAATAGTGTTATTTTTGCTAAGTCTGGTGCCGGTAAAAGTTTCACCGTTAAGCTAGAAGCACTTAGAAGCATGATGATGGGAACAGAAATTTTTATCATCGATCCAGAAAATGAATACCAGCGTATGGCCGAAGCAGTCGGTGGAGCATATGTAAAACTAAGCCTTAATTCGCCAACCCGCATTAATCCATTTGAACTGCCCCAGGTTGTCGATACCGAAGAAGCCGACAATGCACTTCGAAGCAACCTAATCACTCTTCATGGTTTATTAAGACTAATGATGGGCGGTGCTCAAGCTCAAATGCAAAGCAATGGTGGCATGGTAGCACCAGCCCTTAACCCTGTAGAAGAAGCCGATTTAGACGCAGCCCTAATTGAAACTTATGCCAAAGCCGGTATTACCAATGACCCACTTACTCATGGTTCAGTTCCGCCAACTATTAACGACCTATACGACACACTGTTGCATATGGGTGGCACAGGCCCACAGCTTGCTCAGAGGCTCCGTAAATATACATCGGGTACATTTGCGGGTGTATTTAGCCAACAAAGCAATATAGACATTAATAACCCAATGGTGGTATTTAACGTTCGCGACCTGGAAGATGAACTACGTCCAGTAGCCATGTATATCGTGTTGAACTTTATATGGAATAAAACCAAATCAGACCAGAAAAAACGTATATTAGTTATCGATGAAGCTTGGCAGTTAATGAAATATGAAGATAGTGCCAGCTTTATGTTTAGTTTAGCTAAAAGAGCACGTAAATATAACTTAGGTATTACAACAATCAGCCAAGATGTTGAAGACTTTATGGGTTCAAGAATGGGTAGGGCAATTGTTGCCAACTCTTCCATGCAGGTATTGCTAAAACAATCACCCTCAGCTGTTGATGTTTTAGCTGATGTCTTTAAGCTAACCAGTGAAGAGAAAAAACGTCTTAGCCAATTCCCGGTTGGGCAGGGACTATTTTTTGCGGGCCAAAGTCATGTCCACATACAAATTGCACCAAGCCCAACTGAAACTAGCTTAATTACTACAAACCCGGATCAGCTGAAAGCCCTAGAGCAAGCCGGGCAAATCCCCCTAACACCCAACACTTCAGGTGAAATAACCTACTAGCAGAATCTAAGTTCTAGATTTTGGAATATAGATAATTTAATAATGTAGTTATTTTATTTTCTATCATCTAAAATCAAATTTCTTAGTTAGAAAGGGTTAGGGTGGTGCAACGTATATAACCTCCACCCTTAGACAATTCTGTCATATCTGGAGTTAGCACTTTTAAGCCTTTTGCCTCGATATTGGCGGTTAATTCAGGGGCTGTAGCACTCATAATCACCATTTCGCCAGTAGATAATAAATTACAGGCAAAGCTTTCAGTTGCTTCTTGTAGGCTAACCTCTATTTTATCCATTGGCAGTGACGATATAATATCTTGGCTCGCTTCGTCAAAGGCTTGTGGGCACCAAGCTATAAGATCTGTACTAAGTATAGAAATTGCTAAATCAATATCGTAAAAGAAACTATCTGCCCATCCAGTAATCTTATTAATAATTGGCATACCATTTTCATCTAATGCTGGTACCGTTTGGAGGCTAATTACCTTATAACCCAGTTTATCGGCAACAAAAGTATGCATTTGTGCATCGCTTCTATAACCATTGCCGGCAAAAACATAATCTCCACACGGTAAAGCATCACCCTGGCCACTGAACCTTAGGCCTTTAGGCGGATCAATTATTTCAAAACCCAGTCCTATTAATGCTTTCTTGGCATACGGGATTTCTGCTGTACGCATATTGGGCAGGTTGGCTATTATGGCTTTATTGTCACGGCATAATGCCCAGTTGGCCGTATAAACGCCGTCCTGGCAACCCTCTGGTGCATGTACGCTAACAATTTCAATGCCTGCCTGACTGAATAATTTTTGTAAACTAAAATACTCCTCTTTTGTATTTTCTAAGTTAGGCTGAATGTTGGCATTGCTATATGGGTTTAACTCTTCGACACTAAAATAGTCAACGCCACTCATTAAAACTTTGGTATTAATTTTAATCATCTTAATAATTATAGTCTTGCTAGGGTCTATGGTCTAGCTTCTAAGGTCTACATAAATAGAAAAAGCCCAGAAAAGGGCCGGGCGGTTCGTGTAAAAAATATTTACGAACACTTCCTCTTGCGCCTTTTCGGGCTAAAAAAGTGGGCGGGTGGGCCCTGGGGTTTACACTTCGGGGGAAAGTATAAACCTGCCAGGGCCCACCCAGACTGTGGTGGGGAAGGGTTTGGCGGTTTGCTAGTCTAGACCAGCAAACCCTTGCGGAGGCAAACCCCACAAGCCTCGGCGATCTGATCGATCTGGGCTCGAGAGCCCCGAACCATGATGATCATGTACTTGGACCGATCGTTCCAGATGACCTGCTTGACGCCTCTGGTCCGTACCAGGTAGGAATCCAACTCATCTCTTGCGGACCCGATGGGGATCATTGGAAGATCCTCATAGTCGATCTTGATGGTGTCCTCGATTTTGCGTGCAGAACCCATGACGGGCTCCTTTCCCTAGCACTAAGTGCTAGTTCCACATTGAAAACAGGGTTGTTTACAATGCCACAAAATATACACTATTTCAAACAATATGTCAATATTTTTGTCAAGTATTCTAGAGACAAATTTAAAAATACTTTATTGACTTTTAGTAAATAATAAAGTATAAATATTATACAATGGAAAATACACCCTTTGAAGATAAATCCAGACAGCTTAATGATTCTGAGAAGCAAAGCCTAAAGCATGAAGCTTTTGAATCACGTATGGCATTAATAGAGTGGGCTAATAAAGTAGTTCACCTAGTCTTTGAACATGATGAAATTGAAATCCGTAAACAACATCCAGACTACTTTTATGCTGAATTAGTACCCTCGGAGTCTAACGAGGCAAATGACGCCTACAGCAAACACCACTCTTTGCGCATACGACTCGACAGTATTGGCAGCACTGAAACACCGAAGGAAACCATATATATTAATTTGCCTGTTTCGGAAGAATTTTGGAATAAATACTTTGAAAATGGTTTCAAGCGCAATGATGATAAGGAAAATTTAGCCATTTATCTTCCAGAAAATCCAGACGCAATAATTGTTCAAAGAATTACTTGCATTAGTTCCGAGGAAGTATCTGATATTAGAAGAATATCTCCAAATGGTAGCATAGACTATAAGCTTATTGGTGGTGAGAATGAAGAAGAAGCTATGGAAGAATTTAAAATGTTTTTAGAGGAAATAGAAATAAATGAAGCCTATTTACCAGAAGTAATTGACGGAGATCCAGACTTACCCATGTGGCCCCATCAACCCAGCGAAGAATCTGAAAGCGCATATATAAATAAACTACGTTACGACTTAACTAACTTCAGACTTGTTCCGCAAATATATAACACAAAAGAATAAACCGCCTCAGGTTGGGCTCATCAACTTCAGCAAGATTGCTTTAGTATCAGAGCCCAACCTGGGCGGTATTGTTGCTTGCGGCTTTTTGGTTAGTTGTAGAAAACATTTCTACACCCTTCTAACTAATAGTGTTGGCCGCTAAGGGTCACGAGCTACTAGGCTACTTTTTTATAGTTACCCAGTATTACGTTTTTCAACATTGCTACGTCTGTAGCGTAGTTGGACCCCGTATGGTGAACTGCAAGAAATTCACCAATGACTTCCGCACTCCATGCGCTTACCGTATTAATGGTTTCGCTCAAGTTGTGCAATGCTCCGATTGGTGGCTCGTGCCACACAATCATTTCCCGTGGATCAATGCCTTTTGATAAACTCCAGGCATACTCCTTATCTATATAGATGGTTTTTGTTTCCATTTCTGTACCTTTCGGCTAGGGCTATCACGGCGGAATTGCCGGTCATAGCCATTTTTACCATTTTCACAGTAAAAACCGTATTATAATCTCATAATTTTATATATATTTCAACTTTCTAAAAAGTGCTGTTATCAACCCCGAAATAAAAGAGGATATAAGTTGATAAATTAAGTGTAATTATGCCTATGGCGGAACAATAAATATAAACGCCGTTTGATACACTCCACCAATCAAAGATAAAGACACGGTAACTAATTGTCGGTTATTACAGTTCAAAAAATTGACGCTTAGCAAAGGAATTATTTGAAGCACTTGTTATACTAAAAGAATATAGAAACAGTTAAAAAGTTTCAGGAGGAATAGTGAGTAACTCTATTAGTGACATTTTTAAGGCTTACGATATTAGGGGCAAAGTTGGTGAAGAGCTAAATAACGAAGTTGTCGAAAAAATTGGCATGGCAATGGCTGATTGGCTCCCAGAAAAAGGCGCTGTAGCCGTAGGTTGCGACATGCGCCCAGATAGCAAAGGTTTTGCCAGCGCAAT
>CAYZCZ010000003.1:48891-52173 GCA_964477125.1 uncultured Candidatus Saccharibacteria bacterium
CTGTAGCCGTAGGTTGCGACATGCGCCCAGATAGCAAAGGTTTTGCCAGCGCAATTATTAAAGGCCTGCGTCAGCAGGGTAGAGATGTTTGGGATATTGGCGAAGTAACATCAGATATGATTTATTTTGCAGTAGGTAACTACGGCCTAGCGGGTGGTGCCATGATAACCGCTAGTCATAACCCTGGTGAATATAACGGAATTAAACTTTGCCGAGAACAAGCCAAGCCAATTGGCGAAGAAACTGGCTTATTTGAAATCCGCGATGCAGTTATTGCCAACAAATTTACACCTGCGCAAACCCAAGGGAAGGTCACTGAAAAAGATATTACCGAACCATGGATCGAACACGCACTGAGTTTTATAAATACCGAAGCTCTTAAACCACTTAAAATAGTAGTAGACGCTGGTAATGGTATGGCCGGCAAAATATTTCCCGAACTTGAGCCATATGTACCTTTCGAAGTAATTGAAATGTACTTTGAGCTAGATGGGACATTCCCAAACCATATCGCCAACCCACTTGTTCCGGAAAATCTAAAAGACTTAATAAAAGTCGTTAAAGCCAAAAAGGCAGACGTTGGCATAGCTTTCGACGGCGATGGCGACAGGGCAGTGCTGGTTGATGACAAGGGTAATGCATTAAGCGGTACAGTTATGACGGCCATGCTTGCAAAGTATTTCTTGGCTAAAAACCCTAGCTCAACCGTATTACACAATGCCATAACCGGCAAAGTTGCCAACGATACAATTGTTGAATACGGTGGAAAATCAATCCGTACAAAAGTTGGCCACAGTTTCATAAAAAATGATATGCGCAAACACAAAGCCATTTTTGCCGGTGAGCATAGTGGCCACTACTATTTTGCAGATAACTATATGGCCGACAGTGGCCTTATTGCTTCACTTATTGGACTAGCAATTCTTAGCGACAGTGGCAAAAAGCTCAGCAACCTGGTTGCTCCTTACCGCAAATACCACAGCATTGATGAAACAAACTTCGAAGTCACCGACAAACAGGCTACTATGAAAAAAATCGCCGAAGAATTTGGCGATGCAAAAGCCGACTGGCTAGACGGCCTAACGCTAACCTTTAGTGATGGCTGGATAAACGTCCGACCAAGCAATACTGAGCCATTACTACGCTTCAACGCCGAAGCCTCGACCCAACAAGCACTAGAAAACTACGTCCAAAAAGTAACCAAAATAATTAGTCAGTAAACTCTTCAGAGCTATCATTTAAAACTAACTCCGTGGGAATGTCATCAAAGCCGTCTTCATTGTTAGAAACTGTCAAAATAAACGATTCATCACGACCCTCAACCTCACCTTTGATTGCGGAAACAATAGACCTCTCCGTAAAATCATCTTCCGATACAGCAGTATAAATAGAAGTTGGATGTAAAATCAAACCCTCCTCCTTCTCATTACCCACAGAGCTATCGTCGGGAATAAAAACGATGCTATCATTTACAACCTTTAAACTAAAAGTACCAAGCGACTTAGCTATAACAGGAACACCTTCGCCAGAAACAATTGCTTCCTTAAGGCGATCTTTAAGCTCTCCAGCGGGTGGTTCATTAATAATAAATCTGTGTTGCATTAGATTATTACTATACCATATTTTCTACCTTTAGACAATCGTTAGTTTTTTTCAAACAACTTCACACTGGCCTTGCCAAACCTCTTGTATAGTTCATTCCTATCTAAGGCAATTCTTGCAGAGTTAGGCAGTGTTGATAAATAGTGTCTTAGCTCTGTGACTGCATTCTGCATATCAATTCCGCCATTGTTTTTACCAAACCTAGGAATCGGTACCAACACTTCAATGTTAGAAAGCTTTTTACCGTTTGGGCTACTTTTGTCTGCTGTCGGAACGCGCACTGTTCTAAATGGTGATCCTGCGCCTCTTATGACTAATAGTACTCCGTCATCATATTTATTTAAGGCAACCGCAAAGCCTGGGGTATTTGGAATATCCAACCTATCTCTAACATCGTGTTTACCACTATTGCTTATAAACAAAGTGCCTCTTGGTGGCAATGATAGTACGGATGACTTAACGTCCGCTTCCACTAAAGAGTCAACTATATCTGGAATTATTAAATCAGCCCCTTTTTCATCCTCGTGGACCGAAGCCTGATCACAAAGACAGTTATGAGCTAAGAGACAGTTCTCTACAGCCTGTTCGTTCCATTGTCCTACTATCGCGCTTCTCAATGATTCTAAGAGTGTATCGTCGCTAACATTCATAGTTCCTTCAATTGAATATTTCATTCCATCGATAAGCCTTGTTAATGGCTCGGGTGACTCCAGAGTTTCTAAATACGAATTTAGGTAATGATTAAATAAAATTGTATTTTCAAAATCTCTAGTGCGTTTATTCTTATGTTTTTGCCTCTCATACCTAATTAGGCTTGGCAGGCAAACGCCCATGCCCGCGAAGAACCTCGATGTTTCATCCTCAAAATCAATAACGTCTAATGTATTAGTGATAGTGCTATACGACTGTCCATCTATAGTATTGCTAAAACTACCGTTTGGCCTTAACAGTTCCCGAGCTTTGTGGGCCCCAGCCTTCAATGCGATAAAACGCTCCTGTGCAGGTGATTTTTTTTCTATTTGTTTTTCGTTTTTTATACGTTCCATTTTTGTAAATTATTATGTATATATACTAGCATATGCTTTGTTATTTGTCAATATTATTATGTCTAAATAACAGATATGAATAAGTATGTATTGACTGGGTAATTTATTGTCTGGTACTATTAATTAGCACTCTAAGTATTAAAGTGCTAATTTTACAAAGTTATACAAAATAATACTTAATGATTAGCTAAACAGGAGGAAAAATGAGTTCACCAATCACACCAATGGCCGACAATGTAGTTGCCCAGCTAGAAGAGGCTTCGAACCAAACTGCGAGTGGTTTGTATTTGCCCGACAACGCTACTGAAAAGCCAAAAACAGCCAAGGTAGTGGCTGTAGGTAAAA
The DNA here is from genome assembly GCA_964477125.1 of uncultured Candidatus Saccharibacteria bacterium. Taxonomy (GTDB): domain Bacteria; phylum Patescibacteriota; class Saccharimonadia; order Saccharimonadales; family CAIOMD01; genus DALYDK01. The sequence goes on from CAYZCZ010000003.1 coordinate 51,885, forward strand.
GGGTAACAGATATTAAGGTTGGCGACCGAATAATCTATAAAAGTTATAGTTCCACGGATATTAAAATAGACAGCCAAGAATACCTAATAGTTAAAGCCGAAGACATTCTGGCGACCGTAAAATAGCATATCTGTCATTCCGGATTCAATCCGGAATCTAGTTTTTAAAATAATCAATAGTTAACCACAGTTAAGGTCTAAAGGATAAATTATCAGCCTAAAAAGCTATAACCTTAAACCTATCACCTAAATTCGACAAAGGAGAATTAATTATATGGCAAAAAAAGTTT
>CAYZCZ010000003.1:52273-62619 GCA_964477125.1 uncultured Candidatus Saccharibacteria bacterium
AAACCTATCACCTAAATTCGACAAAGGAGAATTAATTATATGGCAAAAAAAGTTTTTTACGATGCTGATGCACGAACAAGAGTTCTAGCAGGAGCAGAAATACTGTACAATGCAGTCAAAACCACAATGGGGCCTAAGGGCCGAAATGTAGTAATAAGTAAAAGTTATGGGGCACCAAGCGTTACTCACGACGGCGTGACAGTTGCGAAGGGTGTAGACTTGCCCGAAGTAGACGACGAAACCCTAGGCTACAAAGTAGGGGCTGAACTTATTAAGCAAGCTGCCAACAAAATGAATGATGTTGCAGGTGATGGCACAACAACAGTTACTGTTTTGACATATCACATTCTAAACGAAGCCAATAAGCTTATCGCTGCCGGCCACAACCCTATGCTACTTCGTAAAGGTCTAGAAACAGCAGCCCACGAAGCTATTAAAAAGCTAAACGGCATGGCAGAAGATATTGAAAGCAATAAAAAGCGCGTTGCCGAGGTAGCTACAATTAGCGCCGGTGATAGCGAAATTGGTGCGTTAATTGCCAATGTCATAGATAAAGTAGGCAAAGACGGAGTTGTAACAGTAGAAGAGGGCCAAGGGCTTAACCTGGAAAGTGAAGTTGTAGAAGGCTTCACTATAGACAGAGGTTTTGTTAGCCCGTATTTTGTGACTGACCCAACCCGCATGGAAGCTGTATACGACAAGCCGGCAATTGTAATTACTGATAAAAAAATTACTAGTGTCCAGGAATTTTTACCTATGCTAGAAAAACTAGCCCAAGCTGGTAAAAAAGACCTAGTCCTAATAGCTGAAGATGTTGAAGGTGAAGCACTGGCTACACTAGTTTTGAACAAGCTAAAAGGGGTATTTAATACTATCGCCGTAAAAGCACCGGCATTTGGTGACAGGCGCAAAGAAATCTTGCAAGATATTGCCATACTTACTGGTGCACAAGTTATTTCTGAAGATCAAGGCCATACCTTTGAAAACGTAGACCTAAGTGTAGTTGGTAGTGCACGTAAAGTTATTGTTACCAAAGACGAAACTACAATTATTGAAGGTGCTGGTAACCCAATAGAAGTAGATGCCAGGGTCAAGCAAATTGTTGCCCAGGCCGATGTAGCTACTAGTGAATACGAAAAAGAAAATTACGATAAGCGCCGTGCCGCACTTGGTGGTAAAGTAGCTGTAATTAAGGTGGGTGGTGCTACCGAAACCGAAATAGAAGAGAAGAAATACCGAGTAGATGATGCAGTTGCCGCTGTAAAGGCCGCCCTAGACGAAGGCATTGTACCTGGCGGTGGAGTTACACTCATCAACCTAGGTGAAGAAATTAAAGTAGAAGGTAGCGATGCTATCGCCGCGGGTAAGCAACTTCTTAAAAACGCCCTTGAGCAACCTTTTAGAATACTGCTAACTAACGCAGGGTTAAATGCAGACGAGTGGTTGCCACAAATAAGGGCCGGTAAGCCAGGCTATGGTGTAGATGTGAATACAGCCAAAAAGCTTATTGACCTCAAAACTGCTGGCATTATTGACCCAGCCAGGGTTACAAAAGAAGCTTTGCAAAACTCTGTTTCTATAGCCGGTACAGCCATGACTATGGGTGCCTTAGTAGTAGAGATACCAGAAAAAGAACCAGCTCCAGCTATGCCAGCAGGTGGCGGAATGGGAATGGGATATTAGACCATTGACCGTAGATGTTAGACTATAGTAAAAAGAGGCCGAAAAGCCTCTTTTTTACTTGATTTTGGTAAACTTAAGCTTAATTTTTTATAAAATAATCTGTTGTGTTTGTAAAATTTTAGATGTAAACTACAAACAACTTACGAGGAGTGTAGAATGGCATGGTTTAGAAGAAGTACCAATCAAAATAATACGGGCGACTATTTGCAGGCAACCGACACAGTCAATCGACCAGCTGGTATTTTTAGTATTTTGTTAACCGGCTTATTGGTTGCCGCCCTTGTTTTTGGTCTTTATATGGGTGGAAAATGGTTATATAGCCGCATAAATTCATCTAAGAATACCACTCCAACTGCTATTACAGACACGAACAACTCTAATGACAGTGGTAATACATCGGCAAATGGTTCTCCAGGCAATGGAAGCAATAATAATAGTTCAAACGGCACATCAAATAGTGGCGGAACTTCAGCTAACGGTGGATCTTCAACTTCTGGTAGTAACACTCCGTCTAACAACAGTGGTCCAAGCTCAAATTCAAGCAGTTCAGTTCCTAATACAAGTGCGACTCCAAATGGCAGTTCCACAATCCCTAGCACAGGTGCTGTGCCCGAAAGCATACCCAACACTGGTCCAGACCCAAATTACAACTACTAGTATTTAGATAATAGAAAACGGATTCTAGGTTCTAGAAAACAAATTTCCAAACCGTCATACCGTACTAGATCCGGAATATAGTCAATAACTTCCATTTAACAATTGAAACACAAATTCTAAAACAAAATATTTTTCCAATTCTACTTTTTCTGCTAAAGTCTAGCCTTAATACTAAGGAATATTATTTACTTCTTGCTTGCTATTTTTGGTTAAAAGCGGTTACTTTCCATTCAGCATAACCACAGTTACGCTTCACAAAAAGAAAGCCTAACTTTTATCTCAAAAACATCTAACCAATAACTCAAATAAATACCTCAGTATCAAGACTGGCAAAACTCTCGGACGCATATTGTTTTAGTACTTATCTATTGCAATAATTGTCGTAGCAAAAAAGAACTTACCACTCTCTAATATTTTAAATAAGGTAGTGGCTTCAAACAGCTTTTTTCCTTGGCTATGGTAATTCTGGCAATATCTAAATCAACAGAACAATATGATGCCCGAAGTTAGCTCAAAATTACTGGGAGATCTATTTTCAGTTATACTGAAAATATTAAATGATATATTCCGCTTATTGGGTCTGGGCATCATAACAGCACCTGGTTTAGATGTTGTTAAAGTAATCAGTGCAAAGGCAAAAAGCTGTTTGAGCCATTCCGGCTGAAGTAATAAAGGAATGGTGAGTTCTTTTTGTCACTGTTGTCTTTAACAACAGATTAGCCAAGGGTTGTTATGCGCCCAGCACTTTTACTGCTTTTGGTGTCAAAAGTAGAAAGTTTAGGCTGCGTCTTTGTTAGTGAAATAATTTATTTCATTAACAATGTCTAATAAGGCTTGAGCTTTTTCTTTTTCGTTAGTTATTTTGTTTGCCGCCTCGTATGCCGCAGGTATTAAAGCTTGGTCATCAGAAGCCTGAATCATCATCATAGTAGTTTTAAACTTATCGGATGGGGTTTGATCTAAATGTTTTACTAATGGGGAAAGTTCCTGAAGAGCTTTTTGTTTAATATCTAGCAAGTCACCACCAACAGATGCTTGTGGGGCAGGAACTGGGGCAGGTGTAGGTTCAATAACTGGTGGCGTGCTAACTGGAGCTACGCTATCTGAACCAAGCGCACCATCTACTGGGTCGCTTGCGGGCGGAGCAGGTGGTATTTGGCTATTAATGTCATTAGTCGCTTGACCAAAATTATTACTTGGCTGTGGTGCACCAACAGCTTGGTTGTTATCATTTTGTCCGAACACAATTCACCCCCTAATTATTATTGTCGTTGTTTGCACTTATTATAGCGTAAGCACATTGAATTTCTAAGAAAAAAGTTAAACACTTAATTGAAACCAGGGTTTATAATTAAAATAAGAAAGAGGGAAGTATGTTAGATGATTTAAAGCTTATACATGAAAAAGATGCTCAAGACGCACTGGGAATTGCCGAAAAACAATGGCAACAACTGGAATATAACTTTGAAATAGACGGCGACTTACCGATAGGTGAAATTAGTAATATTGTTGTGTCGGGTATGGGTGGCTCTGCTCTTGCCGCATTGCTACTTACTAGCTGGCCGGGTATTAATTTACCATTCCAAATATGCCGTGACTACGACTTGCCAGCTTACGTAGGACCTAATACTTTAATTGTAGCCAGTAGCTACAGTGGGAACACTGAAGAAACTGTCTCGTGTTTAAACCAAGCCATAGAAAAAAAAGCCAAAATTGTTGTTATGGCAGGTGGTGGCAAATTAATAGATATTGCCAAAGAAAATAAACTTGCTTACATAACTCTACCGCCAGCTGGCCAGCCACGTTTTGCCGCACTATATGGGTTAAACGCATTAGTCACATTATTTAGTGAATTGAATCTAATTCCAGCGGAAACTCTAAAAGAAATAAAAGATAGTGCTAAATTTGTTAAGCAAAGTACTGCTCAGTGGGGCCCTATGGTCGCCAAAAGCAATAATATAGCTAAGCAATATGCCTACGAAGTTATTGGTAACACTCCAGTTATATATGCTGGGCCGTTTCTGTACCCGTCAGCATATAAATGGAAAATTAGTTTTAACGAAAATGCCAAAAATGTGGCTTGGTGCAACCAGTACCCAGAATTTAACCATAACGAGTTTTTAGGCTGGTCTAGCCACCCACTAGATAAGCCGTATAGGGTTTTCGATTTACGATCCAACCTAGATAACCCTCAAATAACCAAAAGGTTTGAAATAAGTGACAAACTACTTAGCGGTAGGCGACCATCGGCAATAGTTGTTAACGCTCAGGGCGAAACTCAGCTACAACAATTACTTTGGACTGTGGCATTAGGTGACTTTGTATCTATTTACACAGCAATACTAAACGGCCTTAACCCAACACCAGTCGACCTTATAGAAAAGCTCAAAAAACAACTTTAGCCAGTACCTATGGTGCTAATACGGCCAAGTATAAACTTAACTATTACTTGGGCTAGGGCAACTATAACAAGTCCTATAATGGCATAAAGTATAGTGTTTTTAGCCGCGGTAACACCAGCCGTGTCTCCACCACTAGTAATATACTTAAAGCCACCAACAATTATCATAAATACTGCAACCACACCTATTGCCCAGCTTAATAAGCTTATAACTGAAGTTACCAGGTTATTAAGTTGCATTCCCGAAGATTCTATTTGAGCTGTACCACAGGCCCCAGGGTTGTTTATAGCGTTAAAGTCCATGTTGGCTCCGGCACATAAACTTTGTCCAATATTAACAGTTTGCGCATTAGTGGTTTGGCTAAAGGCAACAAGGGCAAAAACAGCTAAAACCACGCCAGTAAATATAACTAACGTTCTATGGCTAAACAGCTTTAAATTAATTGTACCAATATAAGCCAAAACTACTCCTTGTACTTATATTGTACAACTTTGGCATTATATTATAAACATGCTTTATATATTGAACTATTTTTATCGAAAAGATGTTTCAAAAGAACACACGTAAGAAACCTATCCTATTTAAAAAAGAATGTATAGTAATGTTAGAGCTACTTTTAGGAGGTGGGGGTTGCTGCAGAATTAGCTTTTGTTAATACGAACTGTACAATCACCTGAGCGAGTGCCACAATTACAAGTCCAATAATGGCATAAAGTATGGTGTTTTTAGCCGCGGTAACACCGTTGCTATCTCCACCGCTAGTAATATATCTAAAACCACCATAAATAATCATTATTACTGAAACAATACCAACTATCCAAGAAAAAATATTAATTATATTAGTTAGCACCGCAGGTAGCTTACTACCGTTTGTGTCACAGCTTTCTGCCGTATATTGAGAAGCACCCGAGCCACCACAGGCATAGCCTCCTGTATTAAGATCAGCGGCCAATACGCTAGAACTAGCCACTAAGCTTACCGGTGCAATTGAAACAGCTAATATCGCTAGGGTACTTAAGATTCTCTTGATTTTATTCATTTATTTATTATCCTTCTTTTACTTTTATTAATATATACCATGTTTGCATGCCAGCCGCAAGTTTTATTTGGCATTTGCTCTACTAAGCACAAACTGCACAATAATTTGTGCAAGCGCAACAATAACTAGTCCTACTATAGCGTATAGCATAGTATCTTTCGCTGATTTGATTGCCGAAGATTCACCACCACTAGTGACATATCTAAAACCACCATAAATTAGCATAATTACAGAAACTATACCAACCAACCACGAGAAAACCTCAATAATTGTAGTAAGCATGGCCGGTATAGACTTCTGACCGGCTGGCTGGTCACAGCCACTACCGTTTGAAGTCGCCCCAATTCCATCACATACCTGCTTATCGACTGCATAAACAGCCGCTGATGATACCGACATACAAAATAATGTGCCTAACACTGCTAAAAGTATGAATATTCTTCTCATATTTTTTCCTTATAATTTATTTATTACAAATACTACAATTGTTCTAGCAACAACAATTATCACCAACCCAATAACTGCATATAAGATTATATCTTTTGCAGATTTTATCTTACCTTGCTCACCACCACTAGTTACGTAAACAAAGCCTGCATAAACTATCATTATTACTGCAATAATTCCACCAAACCAAGCAATAATATTTGTTACCTTAAACAATAAGCCACCCGTGCCAGTTATTGGATCTGTATTGTTTGCCTGGCAAACAGAAGAACTTGCTGCTTCGCCTTGGCAAGCATTACCAGGAATGATATTTACGGACGCTGCGTTGGCAATTGCCAACGGCGCTACAAAAAGCATACCAGTTAGCAAAATAGATAAAAGCATTTTAATCATTTTATGTTGAACTCTTTACTACGAAACTTGCTATTGTGGTGGCAGATAAAGATACTATTAACCCTATAGCAGCATATATAATTGCTGTTCTGGCTTTAGCTATTTTGCTTGATTCACCACTAGAAAGAACCATTTGCACTCCGGCAATAACAATGACTAATATGCTGATAACAGCAGCAACTACACCTAAATAAACCACTATAGAAGATATTTTTGCTGAATCTAATGGGGTCTCTGGTAGGCCAGGGTTCTCTAATTTCACTACGGCTAATATATTTAATATTTTCATTTAACTACTCAACTTTGTTGCAATAAATTTTACTATTTGAGCTGCAAAAATTGCAATAACCAGCCCAATTGCAGCGTTTAATATTGTTTTACGTCCACCTGCTATTTGGTCGGGGTTTCCATCACTAAGTATAAATTTATATCCGCCCCAAATAATCATAAATACTGCTAGTATCCCAGCAACATAAAGAGCAATGTCAATAAAACCAAGTATTATTAAAATAGAAATTGTTTTTGAGTCGACATTTTTGTTATCTATTTGGCAGTCACCATCTTTTGGTACATATCTATACCATGTTGGGATACCAAATTTACTTCCACAGCTACTCTCAGCAAATACGGGCTGGGGAAATATAGACATAATTGCCACTATAGTCATTACAACTAACAATGTTTTTTTAATAATCATTTGAAAACCCCCCCGGGTATTAGCCATTCAAGAAATGCCCACAAAAATATAAACATAGCAAGACCAATTACTACATTTGTAATACGTTTTTTTGCTGCCGCGACAGCACCTGCGTCATCACGTGCCGTTATATACTGTATACCCCCAACAATTATCATTAGCACAGAGCCAACACCAACAATACCAATAAATATTTTTATAAATAAATCTAAGTATTTAGTTATGGGGTTGTCACTTAGGCATTCTTCTTGAGTTTTTCCATAACAATCATAGGCCTTTTCTTTTGGAGGAGTAGCCACGGCTAGTCCGGTGTTATAGTTTACGGCCCCAACATAAACTGGAGCCAAATTAGCGTACGCAAAGGTAGTCAAGAACAACAAAAACGATGCTACCAATATTGCTTTATATCTAACTTGTATATTTTGGTTTATTATTTTCATGATTTTTACTTCTAAGCAACATATTACAATATTTTTCCAACAAACTCTACAAAAAAATCTAAATTACTTTGCTAATGCTTATATATAGTGTTAAATATAAGTTGATAATGATAACCAAAACACACAACATTAAGCCTAAGAAATGGTTAGCCCTTTTTCTGTTTTGTTCTTTTATTATTATTTCGTATTCAGCACAGGCATTTGCCCAATCTACACTCAGCCCTGGCTCGGCTAGTGGTTCTTTAAACGCAGGAGGATACGTACTCACTCCAAGCTACGTCAATGTAAATAAAGACTGGGACTTTAAATACAACCCCACAAATAACATTATTATTGCTCAAAAAGGTGACAAGGTAGCCGTTTACCAAAATAGTGACATTGGATGGGAACAGCGACCCGACTATTACAACCAAGGCGGTGAAACTTTTTCCTGTGGATCACATATTGTAAAAACTTCGGGTGGTGGTGGTAATGCAAACCCAAATGGTGGCGTTACAGCACCGACATCAGATTCGTACAGACTGTATGAAGGAGATAAGGGTGGTTGTACAGATGACCAATATCATGAAAATAATGTTGCCGTTACCGAGGCAAAGAATATCGATGCTGCAGCAAAAATAAACTATGGAAATCCGCCTGTTGGCTGTAAAGGTTTTAATGGAACACCAGCAGCAGGTGCTAACTATGCGTGTCCTGGTGGTAAGGGTGGTGTTGTTGAAGGTGTATACAAAGCAGATGGAGCAGATGCAGCCAATGCAGCAGCCCTAAAAGCAGCCGCAGAAGCCGTCAAACCTGCTAACGATAGTGGCTCACAAAGCTCAAGCGGAGACACATGCTTAGATAGTGCTGGTGTCTTTGGATGGGTTATTTGCGAAGTTGCCGATAAGGTAGACGCTTTTGCAAATAATGTTGAGAAAATGCTACAAGATCTATTAAGAATTAATAACCTTTCAGATTCTTCGGGCCTTTATGATGGCTGGAAATTAATAAAGAACCTAGCTTCTATATTTATAGTTTTGTTTGCGCTAATTATTATTGCTAGCCAAATTTTTGGATTTGAATTTTTAAGTGCCTATACTGTTAAAAAAGCAATTCCAAGGCTATTTATTGCAGTAATTGCACTGCAACTATCATGGTTCTTAGCAATCTCTCTAGTAAGTATAGCCAATGCCATTGGTGACGGAATCCAGGCATTATTACTGTTACCTTTTAAGGATTTAGGGACCGCTATACATAACGGAAATGCAATATCAGAAATAATGAAACAATTTACTAGTAGCACCGGTGGTGGCACTTCAGGGGATATAGGTACCGGAGGTATATTACTAGTTGCCGCAGGTACTGCTGGCTTTATGGCGGTTGGTGGTTTAGGTGGCTTAGTAATGGGTATTATCATTATTGGTTTAGCTGTTTTGGTTGCGTTTGTTACCCTTGTTCTTAGGGTAATTATTGTTTGGGGGTTGGTAGTTATAATGCCTTTGGCAATTGTTGCTTGGGTACTTCCAGCAACCCAAAAATACTGGGATCAGTGGTGGGGTACTTTTTGGAAACTTTTGTTTATGTACCCTTTAATTATTGGGTTACTAACTATTGGGAAAATTGGAGCCTACTTGGCCGCCCAGGCTGGTACGGGTGGAATTGATGCAAACGGCGTTACTGGTATGTTACAACTAACACATTTCGCAACAATTAAACCAATTTTTATATTTGCAGTTAGTGGCACGGCTGTTGTTACGTTTTTAATAATCATTATTGCTTATTTTGGCCCTTATTTTCTTATACCATCTAGCTTTAAATTTGGCGGAACGTTATTTGCCAAAGCATCTGGTGCCATGCAAGGTATGGGTAGCAAATGGGGTAGAAAAGCCGGAGAAGGCTCTAAAAAAGGCTTACAAGGTGCAGCAGGGAGATATCAACGTAACCATAATAATAAGTTCTCTCGAGGTCTAAATAATGCAATGACTGGGGCAGTTTTGCCAGGACAACGTGCCAATTCTGCACTGTCTGCCAAAAAAGCATTAGAAGAAAGAAGTTCTCAGCGAGCTGCCCTAATGGAACAGCAGATGAACGGTATGTCTCATTTACAAAAAGTAGACTACCTTAGCAAAAAAGCGTCTGCAGGGGATGAATACGAAGCAGAGATTGCAATAGAACAGTTGTATGGTATGAACGAAGCTGGCGAGGTAAGAAAAGCCATAAATGCAATGAATACAAATAAAGCCGGATCAGGTTCTTCTAGGCTTCATAGCATATCGAACAAAAACACCAAAGTTGCTGGTGAAACATGGACTAAGTTACGTGATATGGCAGATGGTGGCGAGGCTTCACTATCAGGAATGAGCGCACAGCAATGGGCAGGTCAAGATGACTCCGTATGGCAAAGGATGAATGATAAAAATCTAGATGTGATGGCAGCATCGGGCTTAACAGCTGGAACTACTGCGTATGATGAAAAGAAAGCTAACTTTGATAGACAAATGCAAAACATACAAGATACGCCTACCCTAAAAGCTGCTATAAAAGGCGGTGGACAGAAATTCTTAAACGACAACTACAGTAGTCGTCCTGGTGGTCCTAGTGGTGGTCCT
>CAYZCZ010000004.1:0-7834 GCA_964477125.1 uncultured Candidatus Saccharibacteria bacterium
TCAAAAGTCTGAGTATAAAAACATAAATTTTGAAGTTGTTAGCGAATGGGACAAATACTTTCAGCTACATGTTATGTACCCGCAAACAGAAAATGCAAATATCAACAAAGATGCTCGCCAAGAAATAGATAAATATGTCAATCCGTTTCGTAAGCTAATTTCTACCAATTCGAAAAAGTCTGAACGACCACTAGATTTAAACATAACAAGCGAAGTAAACTTTGCAAACGATTATGCTATAAATTTTATATATAAAGGTAGCCAGTATAATGGCACGCAACAAAGCCCTATTGAAACAAGCCAACTTTATAATCGCCAAACAGGCCAAGTTATACCAACATCACAACTATTCTCAAACCCCAAGTATTTAAACGTACTAAGCCAACTTAGTTTAAAAGCACTGCCCAGTATATTAAAAAACGACTATAACGATGCCTTAGCCACAAAAGGTACAGCACCAAAATCAGAAAATTTTCAAAATTTCGATTTAGTTGATGATAAAACAATATATATTATTTTTGAGCCTGGCCAAGTGGCCAATGAAAGCGTAGGCATAGTGAAAGCCCCTATTCAAATTGAACTAATTGACGATTATTTTAACGATGCTGAAATAAACAAATTTTTTCCAGATTACTTAACTCAGCTTCGCCAGCAAAAATTAGAAGATTTGAAACGCCTAGCCAGGCAAAATCTCCAGAATATTCCACCTATTTCTATTGAGAATAAAACAGACTGTAAAGTAAAGAAGTGTATTGCCTTAACTTTTGACGACGGCCCAAGCGGAAGCACCACCCAAAGCGTGCTAGACACTTTAAACCAAAACGGTGCTAAAGCCACATTTTTTATGATAGGTAGGCAAATTCCAGCCCAAGCCAGCATTGTTAAAAGTATTGCGAATGCAGGCCACGAAATTGGTAACCACACGTGGGATCATATTGACATGGCTTACGCCGATGCGCCGACTTTAAAAGATCAAATATCTAAAACTTCGTATGCAATGGTCGATGTTTTGGGCAAACGCCCTGTGCTTGTAAGGCCACCATATGGGTCATTTAAGCCTACTACACTACAGACCGTAGCACAGCCGTTTATTATATGGAGCGTTGACCCAAAAGATTGGCAAGATAAGAACGCTGATACTGTTTACCAACGGGTTATGTCAAACGCACAACCCGGGGCAATTGTATTATCACACGATATACATCCTACAACCGCCGAAGCTTATAAAAGAATTATCCCCGAGCTAAAAGCCAAAGGGTATACCTTTGTAACTATATCCGATCTACTTAATATTGATTCATCAAATCCAGCAGTTAAGTCTTATAACTTAATGAGCCAATAATCTACTTATGGTAAATTACCGGCCCTAGTACAGTTTATTGACTACATAATTTAGCAAGCGTTCATGTATTTGCTTTTCGTGATAGTCATTTCCTCCAACAAATGCATGCTCGGCACCGTTAACCGGCATAAATATTGCGGAATTATTGTTTTGCTTTAATTTATTAGTGAACTTTTCTGAGTCACTAGCCGGAACAATGCTATCTGAAGTACCATGGATTAGCAAAAAGGGCGGGGCATTGTTTAAATCGGCATACATAGGGCTGGCCTGTTTTGCTAAGGCCTCATTCTTAGCTCCTAAATAATGAATTGCATTAATGTCTTTGTAATTAGTAATTTGGTTCCACAAATCACTAACCCCGTACAGCATAACAACTCCGTCAACTTCATTTTTTGTCTCAGGTATTAGAGCCTCCATGGCAGCCAAATGCCCGCCGGCACTATCACCCATAATTACTATATTTCTTGTATCTATATTATATTTTTCTTCGTTTGCTCTTATGTGCTCCAATGCACAGTGCACGTCTTCGTTTTGTGACGGATATACAGCCTCATCAGCTAACCTGTAGTCAATAGAAACAAAGGCAATCCCCCTGGATGTAAACTCACCAGCGTAGTGTTCCTCTATCCCATTTATTCGATTTCCCCAACGCCAACCTCCTCCATGAACATTAACTACAACAGGAGCGTCTCCAAAAGGCCGATGTCTTGGAATAAATATGTCGTATTCTTGGCTTGGATTCTGTGTTTTGCAATACTTAATATCTCTAGTTACTATCGCGTTTTTCCTTACATCTTTACCAATAAAATGTTGAGTAATGGCAAAATAAAAAGTTTTATTAAGCAAAATTAGCATTAATAGTAAAAATAAAGCAATAGTTAATAGAAAAGTTATTGCCAAGCTTCTACGTTTTATATAATTAAAAAGCATAATAAATTTTTTATCCTCTACAAACATTGTATACAAGACTACGGTCGATTAACAGTATTCAAATACATATGCAAAAACTGAATTTGTATATAAGTTTTTTAAGGTCTAAACTTATTGAAAGATGATTAAAATAATAAGTTCTTCTAGCAGAATTTTGTACGGCCATATTGCTAAGCCTATATTATTTAAAAATGATCCTGAAAAAGTTCACGACACAACTGTTAAGCTAGCAAATTTTTCAAAAAAACATCGACCCTTAAGGTACGCAATAAATAAATCTTATGCATACAATAATCCAATACTCACTCAAAAAATCGACGGCTTAGATTTTAAAAACCCTATTGGCTTAGCTGCTGGGTGGGATAAGGATGCAAATACAATTGGACTCATGCCAAGTTTAGGTTTTGGTTTTGCAGAAGTAGGCTCAATTACCAAATATGCATATGCAGGAAATGATGGCACTAGGCTTTGGCGATTACCAAAATCTAAAAGTATTCTTGTATATTACGGTCTTAAAAACGAAGGCGTAGATATAATAGCTCCAAGAATAAAATCTCAGCCTGTTCCGATTATTGTTGGCACAAATATTGCTAGAACTAATAGTAAAGACTGCTCTGACGATGCGGTAAGCATAAAGGATTATGCATATTCATTTGAAAAACTAGCCAAAATTGGTGATTATTTTACTGTAAATATAAGTTGCCCAAATACATTTGGCGGTCAGCCATTTCACGACAAAAAACGTCTAGAGGCTTTACTTATCGAACTAGATAAAATTCCTACGAAAAAGCCTGTTTATATTAAAGTTTCGCCAGATATATCTTTAGCAGAGAGGCAAAACATAGCAAGATTATCTTTTAAGCATAATGTTCAAGGTTTTATTTGCGGAAATCTTACAAAAAGCAGAGAAAATCATAGTATAAGAGATAGTGGCATACCTGATTTCGGTGGAATGAGTGGTATGGTTGTTCAAAAATTATCCGACGAATTAGTTTCAGATATGTACCAACTAACCAAAGGACGAAAAACCATTATTGGACTCGGTGGTGTCTTTACGGCCGAAGATGCTTACAGAAAAATTAAGCTTGGTGCCAGCTTGGTTCAAATGTTAACTGGGCTAATATACCAAGGGCCTCAAGTTGTTGGCCAAATAAACTACGATTTATCGAAATTAATCCAAAAAGATGGCTACGACAATATTTCTGATGCTATTGGTAGCCAAACAAAAGACAGCTAATTACTTTTTACTAGTTTTTTTAGCATCTTCATTAATTGTTCTTACTACTCGTTGAGGCAACGGAATCTCAATATTATTTTTATCAAACGATTCCTTTATTCGCTCCCTAAATTCACTTGCAATATCCCATTGTTTCCCGGGCTTAACCTTACCGAGAGCCCTGACTGTAAGCTGAGATTCATCGAACCGTAACATTGTTTGGTAAGTAATTGGTTCTATAAACTGGCCCTTCCACTGCGGATCGTCGGCCATTTTTTTACCAACTTTATCAATTAATAATTTAACCTTATCAATATCAGCATCATAAGACGCTCCAAGCTCAACGTTAACATTAGCGTAGCCATATGTTTTATTTATGATAGCCCTAGCCATACTATGTGGCACCACGTGCAAAGCCCCATCAATATCTCGTAGCTTAACGGTTCTAAGAGAAATATCTTCAACTACGCCGGCATGATCTTGGTCGATAGTAATTACATCGCCTATACGATATTGGTCTTCGAACAATGCCATCATACCAACATACAAATCCATAATAATATCCTTGCCAGCAATACCTATGGCAATACCAATAATACCGGCACTAGCGAAAATTGCCGCCAAATAATGTTGCAAAGGTGTTACTGAAATAATTGCAAAAACACCAATTAACCAAATAATAATAGATGCAATTTTACGAAATGCCTGCGACAAAGTTTCAAATCGTTTTTTACTAATGCTAATTCGGTTCTTTTTAGCCTGAGCTAAATAAGCTCTTTCGAAATAACTATTAGACATTACATCAACAATTTTTTGAGCAATAAACATTCCGGCAAAAATAAGTACTACCTGAAGGATAGGCGTAGTTGCTATTGTATCTTTCACAGACTGGAAAGCGGTAGGTAATTCTGCAATTGTTTTTATCATTTTTTATTCCTTTACTACACTAGTAGGGTATCATATTTAAGTAGATGAATCCAAAAAATAACCATAATAATTTTGCAAGTAGCTATAAGCTATTAAACCCCGCTCAAAAAGAAGCGGTAGATACAATTGACGGACCAGTCTTGGTAGTAGCAGGTCCTGGAACTGGCAAAACCCAGCTTTTGGCGCTTAGGGTTGCAAATATTTTAGATAAAACAGATACTTTGCCACAGAATATTTTATGCCTAACCTTTACCGAGGTTGGTGCTCGAAATATGCGAGAGCGCATTGCTAATTTTATTGGCCAACCAGCTTATGACGTAAGGATTAGTACTTACCACGGTTTTGGTAGCGATATAATCCGAGAAAATAACGAATATTTCCTAGAATATGGTGACAGCCAACCAATAGACAAGATTGGCCAGCATAAAATAATGAACGAAATATATGACAAATTGTCAGCTAAGAATATTCTATGGCGAAGTGAAGTTTACCTTAAAGATGCCTTAAGCTTAATCAGTGAATGTAAAAGGGCTGATCTCAAACCTGAGAATCTAGTTGATATAGCAAAAATAAACCAGACTTATCTTACCCACACTAACCCAATTGTTAGCCAAAAGCTTTTTGGGTTACAACGAATTAGTAAAAGCAGTCTTCCTATATTCGAAAATTTATTTATTTACTTGCAGAAAAATAATGACACCCAGAAGCTTCCTGGTAATTTATCCAGCATTGGCGATTTATTAGTAACTTCTTTAGCCGAAAGCTTGTTACAGGCCAACGAAACAGGCAAGACCAATCCAATTACCAAATGGAAAAATGATTGGCTGGCAAAAGATAGTAAAGATAACTGGATAATAAGTGGCCTAAAAGAAACGGAAAAATTATTAGGCCTAGCAGATATATACCAAAAATATAATTCTGCACTAATAAATCAGGGGTTGTTTGATTACGATGATATGATTTTACGAGCAATACATTCTATCGAACAAAATGATGATTTGCGCTTTAGCCTACAAGAAAAATACCAATATATAATGCTCGATGAATTCCAAGACACCAACCTATCACAGCTAAAGCTTATTGAACTACTTACGAACAACCCTGCTAGCGAAGGTCGGCCAAATATATTAGCGGTAGGCGATGACGACCAAGCAATATATAGTTTCCAGGGTGCAGACCTTACAAATATGCTTCGTTTTAGGGGTAACTATAAAAATGTTTCAGTCATAACATTAACAGAAAACTGGCGTTCTCACAGTGATGTTCTGTCATTGGCTAGTGCTATCTCAAACCAAATAGAAGATCGGCTCCATAATAAGCTTGGCTTTAAAAATAAAAATTTAATTGCTAAAAACCCCAAAATCTCTTCAAGCCACATAGTAAGGCACAACTTCAATAGTGACCTTGCAGAACTAGCTTGGGTGGCTAACAATATTAGCCAACAAATAATTAGTGGAGTTAGCCCTTCAGAAATTGCTGTTTTAGCGCCAAAACATAAATATTTAGAGCCCCTAGTTGGATACTTAAATAAATTAGATATCCCCATACGTTATGACAAAAGGGAAGATATATTCGAAGACCGACACATTCAGGATTTACTAAATATGGCCAACTTGGTGGTTGCACTATCAGAAAACGACCACGATACAGCCAATGCATTATGGCCAATCGTCCTCAGCGGTGACCAATGGGATTTACCTACTAGCACTATATGGAAAATTTCATGGCAATCTAACAAAAACAACCGATCCGAAGACCAAGATAGTGAATGGCAAGCGTTAATGATGGAGTCGTCAGAGCTAAAGCCTATAGCATTATTTTTTACCAAATTATCGCTTCTTGCTCGCACGGAAACCCTAGAAACTATATTTGATTATCTAATAGGTACCTCTCCCTTAAAACTGGGTGAGGAAAACTTAGAAGAATTCACGGCACCTTATTTTGAATACTACTTTGGGGCAAATGCACGTATCCAAAATATAAATAATTTCGAGCAATTACTATCTAACCTTACTGTCCTTAGGCAAAAACTTCGTGATTATAATAAAGGCGGGGAAGAAATACTAAAATTGAGTGATTTCATAGAGTTTTATCAAGCCTATAATCAAGCCAGTGAGAAGCTACTCAATACAAGCCCGTACCATAGTAGTGAAAATGCTGTCCAGCTATTAACCGCTTATGGTGCAAAAGGTCTTGAATTTGGAAACGTTTATATACTAGCTACACTTGATGATGTTTGGGGCATGAAAGCCAGGGGAAACAGTAACAAAATAAGTTTGCCTAAAAACCTCCAAATAATTAAACGCGCAGGCCAATCTAAAGATGAACGGAAAAGACTTTTTTTTGTAGCTTTATCACGTGCCAAGCACGCCCTCTACTTAACTAGCCATAGTCAAAATTACGGTGGTAAAAATATGACTTGGCTTGAATTTCTTAATGAATATACCTCGGATGATATTACAGCCAGTCCTCATTTACCAACAGGCAATCAACAGCTTCATGAATCTGACCTAGAAGCCCCATTGTTAAAAAATCTGCAAACTTTCTGGCACAGTAGGCATTCCAAAGGCGCCAAAGAAACAGACTTGATAGAGCTCCTTAAACCTAGGCTTGAAACGTTTCAACTAAGCGCTACAGACCTCAACCATTTTACAGACTTAATATATGGCGGACCGGAAAGCTTTTTGCTTAACAAAATTTTAAAATTCCCAAAAGGTCCCACAGCCGATGGCCAGTATGGTAATGCAATGCACGAAACCATGGAAGTGATTTTAAATATATTTAAAAAAGACGGGGAATTGCCCGATACCGACCAAGTTATAAATATTTTTGGAAAAAAACTAAAAACTAAAAAACTAAGCAAAGACGATTTTATTCGCCAACTCGAAAAAGGTGAAGTTGCACTAAGCTATTTCATGCCGGAATGGTGGCCCAATTTTAACCCTAGTGCCGAGGCCGAATATAGCTTCCGGCAAGAAGGTTGTTTTGTTGATGATGCGCACCTAAGTGGAATGCTAGACCAAATTATCGTCGATCACGACCAAAAAACCATTGAAGTAATAGATTTTAAAACTGGTAAACCACATAACAAATGGAATTCATCTGACGCAAAGCTACATAAATATCGTCAACAACTATTGTTTTACCAAATACTTGTAAGCGAATCACACTCTTTTAAAAATTACGACGTTGTTAGTGGCAGGCTTGTATTTGTTGAACATAACGACGATAAGCTTATTGATGAGTTAGGGCTGGAGTATTCTAAGGAAATTGATGCTATTGATAGAACTAAAAAACTAATAAAAGCAGTTTGGAAATGCATCATGGATTTACAGTTTCCAGATGTTAGCGAATACGACAAAACCGCCAAAGGCATAAAAGAATTCGAAGATTGGCTAATTGAATCTTATAGCTAAACA
>CAYZCZ010000004.1:7934-20015 GCA_964477125.1 uncultured Candidatus Saccharibacteria bacterium
GAAGATTGGCTAATTGAATCTTATAGCTAAACAAATGATATAAAAATAGTAATAATTATATTTACAATTTTAAATTTTTATATATATTTAAGATGCCATAAATAGATGGCTTTTCTACGAATGGGGAGCTACAAAACCAGTTGTCTATAGCAGGGCGCATCATTTTTATTGGTGCTTTTCAAAATAGAATCACAAATTCTATCCTGGCTAATAGGTAAAAAAATAGAATGGCCAGTTTCCCGGCCATTCTAAATTAAACTAATGACTTATCTATTACTATTTTTTTGTAACTTTTTTTGCAGATTTTTTAGCTGGAGCTTTTTTAGCTACCTTTTTCTCTACAACGGGTGCCTCTACTTTTTTAGTAGCCACAGCCGGTACGACAACTTTTTTCTCTGAAATGACTGGGTTTATAACAAAAGCTACTAGCCCAAATCCAACCAAAGCACCAACTATTGGCCCAAAGATATAATTCACATCCATTACCCTAACGCCAACGGCAACAGCAGGGTTTAATACCCCAACGGAAGCCAAAGTTGCAGCTATTATACCTAAAAATAAACCAGCACCAACTGTATAAGCCGCTTGGTAACCTTCAAGTTTTTGAGTAATAACAGCAGCAACCGCCGAACCAAATATTACAGCGCCGATAGCTTCAGCGGTAAAAATTCGCCAATCAAATGAACCAGCTGTATTTGGTAACTTTTGGTTAACTAGCATTTCAAACACTTTGAAAGCCGCAAATGCACCGGCTACCTGCACAATTACATAGCCCAAAGCACGTAAAGGACTTATATTACGAATAGCCAATGCAGCTATAGAGATTGCTGGGTTAAAATGACCCCCGCTAATTTTACCAAACGCACTTACCATAACCGTAATGGTTACACCAGCAGCAATAGCTGTAAAAAATGGATACCCCAACCTACTAACACTTAAAACTGCAAGCACTAACGCAAAAACACCAAGTGCCTCTGCTACCAGTGCGGCAACATGACGTTGCTTCATATTTTAGACCCTCCTAAATTTAATCTTATAGCATTAGCTTAAGAAGATATCACTAAAAAATCAAGTATTTTAATGTTATTACCTATTATTACAACGCATATCTATGTAAAATATTTAAATATGTTTGATGATTACAAAACTAAAGAAAGCGTCATAGTCGTATATACTGGCGATGGCAAAGGCAAAACAAGCGCTAGCCTTGGGCTTATGGCACGTGCCCTTGGAGCCGGCTGGAATGTTGCCTATATTCAGTTTATAAAAAGCTGGAAAGTTAACGAGCACGAATTTATATCAACTATACAGCCAGTTTATAAAGACAAGCTATTTTTTTACAAAGGCGGGGCAGGGTTTTACAATGCTGGTGATATGAGCGCCAAAGGGGTAAGTGAAAAAGAGCATAAAAATATGGCTAAAGACACTCTCCAAAAAGCACTAAGTTGTGCCACTGGCGGGCAGTACGACCTAGTTGTATGCGACGAAATTAATAACGCCGTTAATGACGGCTTACTGACATCTAAAGACTTAGAAGGCCTAATAAACGGCCGTTCTGCTAAAACCAGCCTCTGTCTAACTGGGCGCAATTTTCCTAATAAATTGTTACCAATGGTAGATATTGCTACAAATATGACAAAAATTAAACATCACTTCGATGAAAAATATCTAGCAAACCCTGGTATAGATTTTTAAGCAGATTGATTTATATTGTTGTTTATTTAAATTTTAGATTTGTTAATAAACAAGTTAGGCTATAAATAGAATAATAAATTAGGGGGAAATATGAGTGCAGAACAATTGCTACTAATAGAAGAGGGTTGTCCAGACCAGCTAACTATAGATTATGAGGATACAGAAGCGAATGTAGACCCTGTTTCTAAAGAAGAAATTGGTAAATTTATACTTGACGCATGGCAAGAAGCGCAAGTTTAGGGGTTAAATTAGATTAAAAATTATTGTAATAAAATATATTAACCCCGCTACAATTCAATCAAGAAAATAATGTATATTGCCTAATAATATAGGCAAGAATATTATATAAATGTAGCCCGGCTTATAGTTTGGACTACCATAAGAGGGTATTCAACTATGGTAAGCCTTTTCCGTATATATATGATCGGATTTAAGAGTTTTGACCATCGGTTTCGAAACCCTTATATAGAGCAGCCAATGTACAACAGGCCTAAGAACTCGGCTCTATGCGACTCCCTCCTTTGTTGCATATTGCACCTATAAGAGACCATAGGCCAACCGTTACATTACGGGCTGCTCTTTAATATTTATACTAAGATTGTTCAACAAAAATCCTACGGCTTTAATAATGTGTTTTTTACAACTACTAAGGTGTATCGTAGTAAGTTTTGCCACAAAGTATAGACAATGAACTAGGTCAGGGGGTAAGCTAGTACCTAGAACAAAAACGAGAAAAGAAAGTCGTGGTCTACGCGGAACCGCGACTTTTTTTATTGCTTAGATTTTGTAATATGTACTAGTAACTTATCTCTGTAAAATTCACTTTTTAGCCATTTATCAAGAGGCCACTGCTGAACAACTACTTTATTCGGAATTTCACCAGAAATGTCACCACCTTTTAGATAAATAAGCCCATTACTTAAGCTATTATTATCAATTGGGCTTATTTTATCTTTAACCCAGCTCCATATAGTATCTAGTCGGGTTACTGCTCGTGAAACTACAAAATCGAATTGACCATTTATATCTTCTGCCCGCCCATGAATAGTTGTGATATTTGTAAGTCCTATACTATTTGCAACGGAATCAATAACTTTAAGTTTTTTACCTACTGAATCAACTAAAATAAAATGACTATCCGGGAACATTATTGCAAGAGGCAAACCAGGAAAACCGCCACCAGTGCCTACATCCAATATTTTAGTACCAGCTTCAAAACTAATAACTTTACTAATCACCATACTATGCAATACATGGTGTTCGTATAGCATATTAATATCTTTACGGGATATAACGTTAATTTTGCTGTTCCAGTCTTCGTACAGGCCCGCTAGCGTGCTTAACTGCCTAAGCTGGGTACTTGTCAGGTCTGGGAAGATATTCTTTATTTCGTCCATTGTTAGTATAGTAATAGACATAATGAAATATAAAAAGCTAATTTTGCCACTCATGGGAATATTTATTTGGTTTTTATTGTACGTTGTACTACCAAAAGCAGACATCAACTCATCAAAAATTATTAGTACACAAGCAGAGCCCGGTAGTTATAAAGTAGCTGAGGTTTATGATGGCGACACCTTTAGCGTAGACATGGATGGCCGTATTGAAAAAGTCAGGTTAATAGGGGTAGATACACCTGAAACACATAAACCTAATAGCCCAGTTGAATGTTACGGAGTTAACGCCAGTAACTTTACTAAAAAAGAGCTGACTGGTAAAACTGTTAGGCTAGAACCAGACCCTACCAACCAAAACCGTGACCGTTATCAACGCTTACTCCGCTACGCTTATACCGAAAACGGGGAACTATTTAATTTAAAACTAGTTCAAGAAGGCTATGGATTTGCCTATTTGAGCTTTCCGTTTACCAAAGCAGAAGAATTCCGCCAAGCCCAAAGTACAGCTAGGCAAGCTAACAAAGGCTTATGGGCAGGCGACTGCAAAATAGAAGATCAAAACGGCCGTAATAAAACAAATCCTATTTAGTAAAAACAAACATCTATAGCTTTTTACAATGTCCCATTTTTATGATGATAGTTACGTGTTTGCACGGCTTTTCTATGATAATTTGCAACTTTCTTAGGATGCAAAAAACGAATACCATGTATATGAACCTTAAGGTATCTATCGTACATGATTGTTCCACCTATATGCTTAATTAGTACCGATAAATCTAGGTCCTCATGTACTAGCTTCTCATTGTGGCATGTTTTATTTGAAATCTTATTCCAAACTTCTCTGGAAATTGCCATATTTGAGCCCCATAAAACTTTAGACCCAAAAAGGCGTTTGTTTAATGCAAAATTATATTTAGAAAACACTTGCCATGCATAAGCTTCATCCGATACTTCATAAACTGCTCCCGGACCAGTTAAGCCGTCAATATCGTAACTGCTAAAATCGTGAATTACCCTCTCAGCCCATCTAGGGCCAATGACAGTATCTGCGTCTATGCGACCAAAAATATCACCAGTAGCTACCTCGAAGCCTTTATTGCGCGCTGCAATCATCCCCTGAGAAGTCTCTTTAACTAATTTTACAAAAGCAAATGTTCTTGATATTTCGGCTGTTCTATCATTACTATTGTTGTCAACAACAATAACCTCATAAGGCATAATTGTTTGTTTTGAAATAGCTTCAAGGCATTTACCAATGACAGCTTCTTCGTTATAGGCAATAACAATCAAGGAAAGCTTAAGCCTATTTTCTGGTATCATAGTATATATATTATGAACAAAGGTGGCTCAAATATAAAGCGGAAAAAAAATACTGCTAAAAAAGCAACTGCTCATGTTCCTAAAAAAACTATGAACTCTGCAATATCTCAAACAGATAATCTCTGGCAAAGACTTCTTAAAAAATGGAAAAAACTTAGGCTATGGAAAAAAATTATTCTAATTTTTATGGTTGTGCTAATTGCATTTGTGGGCCAAGCATACGCAATAGCCTACTGGTATCAGCAACAACATAAAGACGAAAAGCTTACCTACGGTGTAACTTTTATACCAAACTACGCAAGGTATTTTGACTTAGACCCTAAAGAAACCATGCTTGCCTTAAGAGATGACCTAGGTTTTAAGCGTTTCAGGTTAGTCAGCTACTGGAAAGATATTGAAAAAGAACCTGGCAAATACGATTTTAGCGAGCTAGACTGGCAGTTTGAAAAAGTGAATGAAGTTGGCGGGGAAGTAACGTTGGCTATTGGCCTACGACAACCTCGTTGGCCAGAATGCCATGCCCCAGATTGGGTTGAACCTAGCAATAAAGATGTTTGGTACCCGCAACTCAAAGAATTTATGACGGCTGTTACAGAACGATATAAAGATAACCCTGCACTCGTCAGCTATCAGCTCGAGAATGAGTATCTACTTGGAGTTTTTGGAGAATGTAAGGATTTTGGATCCGAACGAGAGCGATTAGTAGATGAATTTAACCTTGTAAAAAAAGTAGACCCAAAAACTCCTGTTATTATAAGTTACGCAAACAATTACTTTGGTGTATCCGTTAGTAAACCCCTAGCAGATCAAGTAGGAGTCTCTGTATACAAACGTGTATGGGACAAAACTATTACTAAAAGATACTTTGAGTACCCATTTCCTAGTTGGTACTACAGTTGGCGAGCAGGCCAGCAACAAATACTAACTGGGCGCAGTAGTATGCTCCATGAACTTCAAGCTGAACCTTGGCCCCCAGGTGGTCTTAAGGAAGCAAGCATCGAGGAGCAAGCCAAATCTATGGATGCTAAAAGGCTTAAAGAGCGTATAAATTATGGTGAGGCAACTGGCTTTAGAGATATAGATCTTTGGGGTGGGGAATGGTGGTATTGGCGAAAAGTTAAGTTTAACGACCCCAGCCTATGGAATACTGTAAAGCAAGAAATTCCCAAAGAAAACAAATAATAATTCTTTTTTTATAATCTATAGCCTATCCCTAGTACAATATTAGTTATGGCAAAAGCAAAAAAGCCCAATAATATGGCTTTAATTACCAATAAAACCGCCCGCCGGGACTACGATATCCGCAAAACATACATTGCCGGTATTATGCTTAGTGGTGCCGAAACCAAATCACTTCGCACTGGCCATGGCCACCTAAAAGGGGCTTTTGTAAATATTAAAGACCACGAACTATGGTTATTTAATGCAACAATAAATGCCACCAATGCTAATAAAACCGCTTTACCTGAGGAAACTCAAACCAGAGCCCGCAAACTACTTGTTAACAAAAAACAACTGGCTGAACTGACAACCGCCAAAGAGCAGGGCCTGACAATAGTGCCATTAAAAGTACTTACCAAAAGCCGATTCATTAAGGTTGAAATAGCTTCTGCTAAGGGTTTAAAGAAATACGATAAACGCCAAAAAATTAAAACCCGTGATACCAAATTAGACACTGCCAGAGCTATTAAAAGCTATAACTCGTAATATTTTGTTTGTTCGATTTATGCGAATTTGGCTATAATGGCTTTTATGAAGAATAAATCTAAAAGCCATAACAAATCAAAGAGCCTGCTTCACAACTTATTACGATTAAATTTTGGTGGAATAATATTTGGTCTAGCATTTTTCTGCTTGTCATTATTACCGTCACTATTACCAAGGCCCTGGTTATACCAGGGGCTAATAAGTGGAGCTAGCGTAGCTATTGGATATAGTTTAGGTACTGCATTTAGCTGGTTGTTTAGGTGGCTAACTGAATATGAATTCCCAAAAGATGTTAAACAATTTGCCTGGAAAGTATTATTAGTTACGGGTCCAATTTCAGTTATTGTATATTTATACCTTGGTGCAATCTGGCAAAATAACGTTCGTAACCTTGTAGGGGAAAGCTCAATTGACGGGCGCCATATGATAAGAATTGCCTTGCTTAGTATTTTGGTCTTTTTCTTAATATTACTAATAGCTCGTGGCATAAGGATATTTACGGCATACCTTATTAAACAATTAGATAAGATTATGCCAAGGCGTCTTAGTAATACAATAGGTTTATTGGCTATTATTGCATTATTTACTTGGTTGGCGAGTGGAGTTTTTTATACCAACTTCGTAGACCAAGCAAACAAAATCTATAGTGCTAAAAACAAAACTACACCGGCAGGGGTAAGCCAGCCAACTAGCCCTTACAGGTCTGGTTCTAAAGAATCATTAATTGCTTGGGGCACGCTAGGTTATCAAGGTCAGAATTTTGTCGCTAAAGGCCCAAACCAGCAACAACTTGAACAATTTACAGGCAGTAAGCCAAAAGAACAAATAAGAATATACTCTGGCCTAAACAGCGCTAGTACAGCTAGCCAACGAGCTAATTTAGCGGTTCAGGAGTTAAAAAGAACTGGTGCTTTTGAACGAAAAATTTTAATAGTAGCTACTGCTACTGGAACCGGTTGGCTAGAACCACAATCAGTCGATAGTATTGAATACATGTACGGGGGAGATTCGGCAATTGTAAGTCAACAGTATTCTTATTTGCCAAGTTGGATTTCTTTCTTAGTTGATAGCGATAATGCCACCCAAGCAGGCCAAGAACTATACAACGCAGTCTATAGCGAATGGAGCAATCTACCAAAAGATAAAAGACCTAAGTTAATTGCATATGGACTAAGCCTAGGTTCTTTTGGTGGGCAATCTGCTTTTAGTGGAATAAGTGATTTACGTAATTCGATTGATGGAGCATTGTTTATGGGAACCCCAAGCACTACTCAACTTTGGCGCAATGTTACAGAAAACCGCGATGCCGGGTCCCCGGAGTGGCAACCTACTTATGAACAGGGAAATGCTGTTCGCTTTGCGGCGACCAATGAAAACATTAACTCTAACCAATCAAACTGGAAATTCCCACGAGTTTTATATATGCAACATGCTTCTGACCCAGTAGTTTGGTTTAATTTTGATCTAATTTTTAATAAACCAGATTGGCTAAATGAAAAACGTGGTCCAGACGTATCGCCAACGATGCGCTGGTACCCATTTGTAACCTTTTTGCAGGTTACTGTCGACCAATTCTTTGGCGTAAATGTTCCTAATGGCCATGGCCACAACTACCCAAATACAATAGTCAGTGCCTGGGGATCAGTTATTCCACCAACAAACTGGAATACCCAACAAGCCAACCAGCTCCAAAATATTATTAATACTTACAGTAACGAATAGGGCAAAATTATGGGTTGTGAACAACGTTTAAAATTTTATGTGCCTGAACACCTAAAGGGGCCAGCAAAACAAACTATTTTGGAAATGGCGAATTTAGCAATTAACAAGCAAGAGCCAGAAGAAAATCAGGATAATTCACAAGAAACTAACCCCGTAGAATAGTTATTACTATTGACATATATACCTTTTTGTACTATACTGTTCTTTAGCTAAATTTTTCGGGAGATTGAAAAATCAACCAAGAATCTAGCGCAATTTAACAAGCTAAGAGTAAAATTTCTTCTAGAACTTTTCCTGACTTATATAGTGCGCACCGACCTCTTTTAACACTAAGGTGCTCAGTTAGTAAGCTGGGAAGCTGATGATAAGCCTACATACAAGTAGGTAGTTTTTTGCGCCACAAGATAGACGCTTCATATATAAACGAAGGTCATTGCTGGTCATTCAAAAACTAATTTAGTGGTAACTTTGCACCATTCCTAGGTCGCACAGTATTATTTGTTGCGCCCTAAAAACGCCAACAATAATAGCGTGTGATCTGGGAAGTGTAGTACCAGTTCATAGAAGGGGAAGCCCATGTTGTGGACTATCTTGATAGCGATCTTCTTCGCAATCACCATCGTGGCCGCGATTTTTGCCGTTCGGAAGAACCGGCAGATCAAGGCCACAGAGAAGGAAGAGTACGGGCGTGTCAGTAACAGCCAGTACGATGGCCGAGCATGGGCTGTAGGAGTCACCGTTGTAGCAGGGTTTCTCGGACTCTTGCTCCTCGGCTTCACGACCATCACAACTGTCAGCACCAAGAATGTTGGCATTGTGACAGCTTTCGGCCGACCAACTGGTGAGGTCCTGTCAAACGGACTGCACGTCACGCCTCCGTGGGTTGATGTCACCGAATTCGACGCGGCCATTCAGACCAACGATTTCAAGGGCGACAGTTGCACGACTGTCCGACTTGGGACCGAAGGAAAGGCATGTGTCGAAAACTCGGTTCAATGGCGCATCATTCCAGATGCTGCCAGCGGACTGTTCACGGACTACAGGTCTTTCGAGGCCATGAGTTCGGCGCTTGTTGACCGCCAACGTGTCGCGGCTTTGAACGCGGTCTTTGCGGGTTTCGACCCGTTGGCCAAGATCAAGTCCGACAATGCTGGCGCGGGTGCACCCACCCTTGCACAGCTCGGCGACCAGGCCAAGACCAGGTTGCAAGAACTTCTGGGTGACCGACTGGCAGTCGATTCGGTAGTGATCAGCCTCGTCAAGTACGACGACGGTACGCAGGCCAAGATCGATGCCTACCAGGCAGAGGTAGCAGCCACACGCATTGCCGAACAGCGGCAGCAGACTGCTGAGGCCGATGCGGTAGCCAACCGCAAACTGGCCGAGTCGGTATCAAAGGACCCGAACGTATTGGTGAGCAAGTGTCTCGACACCCTCACCGATATGGTCAAGGCTGGGCAACCGGTACCTGCGGGCTTCAGTTGCTGGCCCGGTGGTGGCAGCGCTGTAGTTGTCCCTTCAGCCAGCAACACCACCAAGTAACTCAGCGGGTCTGGGCGGGTGCGGGCAGAAATGTCCAATCCCGCCCAGCCCCTGGGCATAAACTCTTAGCTTGTTAAAACAACTACACCCAGTTTGGGTGTTTTTTAATATATAATATTTGAATGGCATTTATTTACGAAAACACATATTTTAAAGACGGCATCGTCCCAATCGACCAAGCGAAACTTAGCGTTGCTGGTTCGGCAGTACTTTATGGACTTAGCGTATATACAGTATTCCCAGTTGTGGTTAACAAGCAAGGGGATATATTAGCCTTTAGGTTAAAAGAACATTACGATCGTTTAATTAATTCGGCTAGCATTATTGGCATAGATACCTTTGCCCAAAACTGGACTTACGAAAAATTTATTAAGGCTACAAAGCAAGTAGTTAAGGCAAACAACCTAAAAGAAACTGTATTTGCTAGGGCGACAGTCCATATAGACGAACTTGTGCCAGGCACAAAATCACGCGGTTTAAAAAGTATTTTAAGCATTTTTCTGTATGAGGCTTCTAGCATATTGCCACAAGATGGAGCACGATTAAAAACTAGTGTGTGGAGACGAATACCCGACTACGCTATTCCATCGCGGGCTAAGGTTAATGGCGCCTATGTAAACTCGGTACTAGCCAAACAAGATGCCATAGATAGCGGTTACGATGACTGCATTTTCCTAGACTCAAGTGGCCATGTTTGCGAGCTAAGTGCAGCCAATATTTTTATAGTACGCGAGAACCAGCTAATAACACCTGGAACCACCAATGACTTACTAGAAGGAATAAATCGAAGAACTATATTAGAGTTGGCTGAACATTTAGGCATAAAAACAGTAGAGCGCGATATTGACCTAACCGAACTATATATTGCCGACGAGGTATTTGCATGCGGTACAAGCGCCTACATCGCCCCAATAACAGAAATAGACGCCCGTGCCATAAATAATAAAAAAATAGGACCAATAACAAAACAATTAAAAGATAAGTACAGCAAAATATTAAACGCCCAAGACCCCGCATATAAACACCTGTTCACCAATGTTTAAACTATACTATTGACTTTTTATCTTATTTATGTTAATATTATGAACGAGTGGCGTAGTTTTTACGCCCTTGTATTTTTGACAAGCAGACCAGCCCCACCCCAATAAATTCATGTGAGCTCTGAGTATACCTAAATTTTAGATATACTCGTAGCCCACATGAATGCAAGTTGTCAGTACAGGCATACCGCTTGTACGCTTGCCTCAAGGAGTGGAGAGAAAAATGAACTACAAAGCACGATTTATACTCGAACACTGCGGCGGATTTACAAAACGCCAATACAACCTGTACCTCTCTGTGAATACCGACGATGAGTTCATCGCGGAACTCAAGAGGTTGCCGGTGTTCACCTACATCGACGACAGCAGGGAGAGTTGCAGCAAGCTGTTTGTCCACATCAACCCGACGTACGACCTAGAGGAAATCCGAGCAATTATCAAACCTCTGGTCAATGCACTGGAAATGCGTGCAGGCCGCCCAGACGGCTATGCATTCGAACACTGTGGACCGAATCACGAATACTACCTGTACCTCTCTGTGAATACCGACGATGAGTTCATCGCGGAACTCAAGAGGTTGCCGGTGTTCACCTATGTCCGCGACGACAGGGAGAGCTGCAGCAAGCTGTTTGTCTCGGTCAACCCCGTCATCGGTGTCAAGAGCGCCGAGCGACAGATCCGAACGCTGGTAAAGGCACTCGCCGAAAGGCAACGCTAGCACCAGCCGGTGTGATAAGCAGATACTAAGAATACTGCATACCACACCTTGGCTTCGACTGGGTTTGGTAACATTATTCTTGGTCTGCTTGTCACACCACCTGTATCTTGATAATAATCAAGCCACAGGTGGTGTTTTTAAAATAAAATTATTTGCTAGCATATCCTACTGGAACCAAAAACTTAAAACCTATAAACTAATAATATGAAACTTTATAGTTGGAATGTTAATGGCATTAGGGCAGTTGTCAATAAAGGTGCTTTTCAGGAATTTATAAAGACTCAAAAGCCCGATATATTAGGATTGCAAGAAACCAAAGCCATGCAGGGGCAGGCCGAAATAGACTTGCCAGAATATAGCGAACATTGGAACAGTGCCGAGAAAAAAGGTTACAGTGGAACAGCTATATTTAGTAAGCCAAAACCTATGTCTATTATTAACGGCATACCGAAGGAAATTTCAGATCAATTTGAACCATTTAAAGATAGCTATGGAGACCCGTTAAATGAGGGCAGGGTAACAACTGCAGAATATGATAATTTCTATTATGTAACTGTATACACCCCAAACAGTAAGGGCGATTTAACCAGAGTGGGATTGCGACATAAAGCCTGGGACCCAGCTTTTTTGGCATTTTTAAAGCACTTAGAAAAAACCAAACCAGTTATTTTTAGTGGTGACTTAAATGTGGCCTATGGTGAAGACGACTTGGCTAACCCCAAAGCTAATGTAGGTAAACATGGCTTTACAAACGAAGAGAGAGAAGGCTTCCAAAAATTTTTAGATGCCGGCTTTATAGATACTTTTAGAATTTTTACCCCCACCGGCAATGGCCACTACACATGGTGGACCCATTGGGCTAACGCACGAGCCCGTAATGTTGGCTGGCGCATAGACTATTTCTTAGTTAGTGAAAAACTGAAGGACAAAGTAAAATCTG
>CAYZCZ010000004.1:20115-23180 GCA_964477125.1 uncultured Candidatus Saccharibacteria bacterium
TGGCGCATAGACTATTTCTTAGTTAGTGAAAAACTGAAGGACAAAGTAAAATCTGCCAATATTCATGCTGATGTTTTAGGTAGCGACCATTGCCCCGTAAGCATAGAGCTGGATTTATAATGCAGAACAAGCAACCGTTAGCAGTATTTGATATAGATGGCACTGTTTTTAGGTGGCAATTGTTTCATGAACTAGTGGCCGAACTTGGAAAACAAGGCTTATTCCCGCAAGAGGTTGCTAAAAATATAGAAGATAAGTTTTTCCAGTGGCGAGCATTACAAGCTAGTTGGGCAGATTATGAAAACGAAATTGTAAATGCCATACAAACTAACATTGTAGAAATACCGCCAAGTAAACTTAACGAATGCGCCCAAATAGTAATAGATAGGTCCGGCCACAAAGTCTATAACTATACATCCAACTTAGCTAAGAAACTAAAATCCGAAGGCTACTATTTGCTTGCAATTACTGGTTCGCAACAAGAAATAGCCGAATTATTTGCTAAAAAACATGGCTTTGACAACTGTATAGGTTCACTTATGAAAATTGATGAACAGGGTAATTATACAAAAGACTACGAAAGGTTTGTCATAGGCAACAAAGCGACAATCTTACAAGAATTTTTGAACCAAAACGGTTTTAGCTTAAGTGCTAGCTACGCCATTGGCGATAGTGCAGGTGACAGTCAACTCCTGGAATTAGCCGAATACCCTATAGCATTTAACCCAGACGATGGCTTGCTAAAAATTGCACAAGCTAATAATTGGCCAGTAGTAATTGAACGAAAAAATTTAGCTTATACCCTTAGCCCAAATATTACTGGTGATTATTATTTAACCGCCACCGATAGTTTTTAAAATGAATGACCACTGGCGAAAACAAACACACGACAAGCCACTTTTCCCAGATATAATTTGGAATAAACCAGAACAAAAAAGCCTAGCGGGTAAGTTGCTAATTATTGGGGGCAACCTACACAGTATTAATGCCCCTAACTTAGCCTATAACCAAGCCCTTAAAGCTGGTGTTGGCGACTGCAAAGTTGTAATGCCTATAAGCACAAGAAAAATGTTTGGTAAAAATCCGCCCCTTAATATTGAATTTTTAGATACTACCCCAAGTGGTAGTTTTAGCTTAAAAGCTTATGAAGACATATTACAATTAACCAATTGGGCCGATGGCATATTATTTGCAGGTGATATAGGCAAAAATAGCGAAACATCTATATTGGTTGAGGAATTATCAAAGCTAAATATCCCTAAAACATTCGTAAATGATTGTGTGGAACCGTTTATTCACAGTCCCCAATATATCTTAAATGATATAAATAGCTTACTTGTATTAAACTTCTCACAACTACAAAAGATATCCCAAAATATAAAATCGCCTAGTGCTTTTACTTCAACTTTAGAAATTGCCCAAATAGTAGAAAGATTACACCTCTTTACTAAAGCTATTTCTGCAGGTTTAATTACTGAACATAATGGAATTATCTATTTTGCACTGAATGGCAAAGTAGTAACAACCAACCTTGATCATACTGAGGATTGCTCGCTATCAGTAGCTAGCGAAGCTAGTGTATGGTGGTTACATAACCCAAGCCAAATGCATGAAGCAGTTTCAACGGCTATTAGTCAGGTAAAATTATAACGCGTGTTCTCGCTGAGCTGTTGACTATATTTGTTTTTTATTTTATTGTAGTAGTCCATGTCTTATAATAACACTTACCGTCCCAATCGATCTGGAAAGAGAATGCCTGACACAATAGAGTCTGAGCGTCTTTTAGCCTTGGCACAGAGATACAACCAAGAAAAGGAAATTGACATTAGGATAAAACCTGAAGCCCAATTAACTCCAGCAAGTTTGATTAGCCAAACGGGAATAACATTGTCTGACAGCCCAATACACAACCGGCAAGAGCAATTGTTTGATTTTTACAATTGTATGATTAACAATTTTGAAATCGAAAAGCTTAGCCCGAACCAAAAAGTTATAACTGCCCAAGCTGGTTTAGAGGCTTTATCGATTGCGCCAATTGCCAATTACCCAGAGTGGTACAACTCCATATCATACCTTTTTGAAGATGCAGTAGCCGAAATGTTCGACACGGGTGAAATATACGATGCCGCAAGATGGCAAACCCATCTAATAACTATGCCGTTGCATAAATATATTAAGCAAATACCTAGCACAAAAAGGGTCCAAGTAAAATCTAATAAAAATCGGGACTCCTTAATTGAAATTAGCCTAAAGCTTAATGAATACCTGGATTATTGGAGAAAAGAGCTCAACAATGACCAAATCAATCATATTTGTGGGACTGCCAACGAACTAACCGTATTAGCTTCTCTTGGGAATGGTTCTTTAGCCAACCAAAACTTATTCGCCTTACCAAGCTATGAATGGGAAGATTCAAGTGAAACCAAGTTTGCGCACAATAGCACTGCGGAGCTAAAAGGATTCGATATTCGATTACACAATTTCCGTACTGGTGAAATAACTAAGCTACAAGTAAAATCTTCTGCCAATCAGGAGAAAAAATACCAAGAAGATATAATTATCATTCGAAGCAGTGAAATAACAAAAGAACTTCACGAAAAAACTGGGATACGAATAGATCAGTTATGGAAACTAGCGATTCTCCCAATTGATAACAAGCAAAAGAATCAAGTACTAGATTTTATGCATGGTTACATTTTAAGAAAAAAGGCGGAACATGACCAAAAACAATCATTAAAAAGAGAGAATGACCCCAGATTTAAAGGCTTATTAAAATTTAGCTAAAATAACTGCCAAAACAACTAAAGAGGACTTATAAGCACTTACAGTATTTAGCAATCTTAAAAAATGTAAAAACCCAAGACAAGCTTGGGATTTTACATTTGGTACCGCAGGCCGGACTTGACTTTGCACCAAAACAAAATTAGTTTTGGAAGCAAACCCCTTCGGGGCTAAAGGCGGCCAACAGCAGACATGCTGTTGTCGTTCAAATCTGCTACGTTAACAAATTTAAAAACCCAAGACAAGCTTGGGATTTTACATTTGGTACCGCAGGCCGGACTTGA
>CAYZCZ010000004.1:23280-51698 GCA_964477125.1 uncultured Candidatus Saccharibacteria bacterium
TAAAAACCCAAGACAAGCTTGGGATTTTACATTTGGTACCGCAGGCCGGACTTGAACCGGCACGAGCTAATGCTCACAAGATTTTGAGTCTGGCGTGTCTACCAATTCCACCACTGCGGCTCGTTATTATTTTTACCTCTTATGGACCATAGGTAAAGCACGATAATTGTACTATAATAACTACTATATTTAAACCTTAAGCATGAGTAAAGACAATATATTACCACTTCCTAGTAGCGAGGGAACTGCCTTGCCGAAAAATCCTGGTCCAACTGCAGACCCGGCTTTAAATGTTATTCGTAATAAAATCGATCACTTATACGAAAAAGAACCTAGCGCCAAAGATGAAGCAAAAGAAATTGCCCAGGTTGGAGTTCATTCTAAGCATCAAGCCTTTATGGACCAGCTTCAAAAATCCGGTGCCAGCTTATCTCAAATACAAACAACATGGCATAAGTACTACGAGAGCTTACCCGACAAAGAAAAACACCAAGTTTGGCGTGAATTTTACCAAAACCAATCACGAACATCTAACAGCCGACTAACCCATAAAAAAGTTGTATTAAACAATATGCAAAGTCAACCAGCCACGCACCCAACGAACTACAGGAACCAAACAACTCCCCATAATGGTAAACCTGAAATGACTGGGGAATCACTTAAGCAAAAAATAGTAAATACTGCTTCTGCAAGGGGCAAACTAAAGCCTAAGCATCATTTTCAATCACTACTATTTGGCATGAGTATGGGCCTGATAGTTTTAGCTATTTTTATGTTTGGATTTTTTAATGAAAGATTTATCGCTCCTTTTATAAGCCCAAGCAAAACCGCTAGTAGTAGCCCAATTATTCTTGACCCTAATAGTTCTGGCAAGGTAGGACCTGAGCCTAAGCTAGTAATTCCAAAGTTGAATGTAGAAGTGCCTGTTGTGTACAACGTTCCAACAAACGAAGAAAAAGATATCCAAAAAGGACTAGAAGATGGTGTAGTTCATTATCCAACCACGCCAGTGCCTGGCCAAAAAGGCAATGTGGCAGTGGTTGGTCATTCATCGAATAATATTTTTAACCCAGGAAAATATAAATACGTTTTCACTTTGCTTAATAAGCTTCAAGAAGGCGATACTTTTTTCATGAATTATAACGGCCAAAGATACGTATACAAAATATACAAGCGTCAAATAGTTAAACCGTCCGATGTTTGGGTACTTGGACCACAAACAGATAAAGAGTCTACGGCTACTTTAATCACTTGTGACCCTCCAGGAACCAACGTAAACCGCTTGGTGCTGGTAGGTGAGCAAATATCGCCAGAACCACTTAAAAACGTTGCAGGAGCCTCTACTACCACCAGCCTTCAACAACCATCAACAGTACCTGGCAATTCAAAGAGTCTCTTCGATAGAATCTTCGGAAGATAAAAATAGCTATTAGCTAAGGTTTAAACACTAAGGCGCCACTTTGCAGGATAGGGGCACCAGATTTATCTTGGGTATAGGTATAAACAAAATTATAATCTCGGTCAAAGTACGGTGTAAAACTATTATTTGGTTGGCTAGCAATTAAATCCTGTCCATTAGTGCCATCGAATTCAAATATTTTAGCCATACCATTATCAACAACTTTTAACCTGTGGCCATCCATCCATAGGGCTTTTTGGTCTTTGGCCAATTTATAGCTAACTGAGTACCTATAATTTGCTTTCAATTCTCCATCGTAAACGACAAACTTACTACCGCTTTGAACTGCTATAAACCTTGCGTTATCGGAAAAAGAGACAAACATTGGATTATCTAGTGGCAATGTGTAGCGTGTTTTAGCAACATTTCCAGAGTTGGCCTCAACATTATCTAGTGGATTAGCATAAATTTTAATTTTATTATCACTAGATGATGAGGTCACGTAATACCAAGTGCCATCAAATTTTGCCATGTCTAACTGATAGTTTCCGGCTAAATCACGCACTATGGGCTGTAGATTGTACAGTTTATTTATATTATCCGATACCACTACCTTTGCTAACCCATCGGCAGTATTCGTATACGTAACATACAAAACCAAATCATTGCCATATGGCTTGAACGCAACGACACCATCAGCTACCTTCACGGCTTCACTTACATTTTTACTATCCCTATGAGTTAATTCACCTGTAATAGAGTTTAATAAATAAAATTTATTCGGCTTTTTATCCCTTAAGACTACCTTAAAATCATTATTTAGACTCAAGGTTTTGGTTACACTAATAGAATTATCAGGTTTTTCACGATCAAGAACTATATAATTCTTTTGGCCACTAGCCAGAGTTTGCAACAGTAGCAGATGCTTATTATCATCGGCCCATTCAACTGGCTGGAAATCGCCATAGGACGACGGTGAACCCACTAAAATACTTGGCGGGATAGTAACTACCTGGTTAGCAGTAGCCGTATTATCCGTTCTAGTAGTATCAAATACACTAAAATCAGCTTGTTGGCCTGCTGTTTTTGATATAACCCAATGCCTATCAGGTGATTCACTTGCCCATATTGGCATTGCATTATATGTTGCCATAGATTCGGTTTTTATTGTATTTGGTATTAGTTTTGGGTAAACAAAATACCTAACAGCACCCCCAAGCAATGTAAATTTTTTAGACCATTCCCGGTAATTATCTGCCTTTAGTTTTAAATCATATTCTCCTTCGTTTAAATCTAGCCGGGCGGTAGTTTTGTTTTTTAACTCACCATTCAAATATATATCGGCTGAAACTGGCCGTGATTCAACATTTACTAATCCATTCTGAACTAAACCTTTTCTATTGCTTAATTGGTAGCCCTGAACTAATAAAACAAAAATAAATGTACCTAGGAGTACAGCAATAGCTATTAAAAAATAGCCCGAAATAAACCTAAGCGTTCTGTTACGCTTTTCTTCCGGCGTTAAAAATTCCATAGTTATATTCTAACCCTACTTTGGCATATATTTTGTAAAATTAATGAGTTTTACACAGTTTCTGTAAAAATTTAGTTGCAATAATTGGTTGTTGAAAGCATAATATTACCAATAGCAGAAAAAACTAGTGCTTATTAACAGGTTGGAAACAAATTGAAAAACGTCATAGAAATAAATGGTCGAAAATACGATGCCCAATCGGGTAAGCTTTTGGATGATTCCAAATCTAAAGCACCAGTTATTAAACCTACTCCCACATCAAATAACAACCAAGTTATAGATGGCGTACAACGTGCTAACAATAATCCAGCCCACCAGGAACCAGCTAGGACTGTAAGACAAAAAACACCAATCACACCTAAAAATACTACCCCGAACACTTCTCGTAGAGTGGTTGATGGTTTTAGGAAAAAAACCCAAAAATCTACCACCTTATCACGCAAAGTTGTTAAAAACCCACATAAGCAGGCGCCTAATATTCACGCTAAAAGTACACCAAATACACTAACTGAGGCCGTAACTACCAACCCAGCCAAAACTACTTTCTTTAAAAAAGTACCAGAGGCTAGACTTGCTAGAGCTATGAGCCAAAAAACTAGTTCGGTCATTTCAAAGTTTTCTAAAGACATATCTGCTGTGAAACCAGTGCTTAACCACAACCTAAAAGTCAAGAAACCAGAAACACCGCATAAATCTGTTAATAGTGCTTATACTGCATCTGTCCAGCCAAATTTGCAGAAGCAAGTATTCCAACATAACGTTAGCACCCAAACTACTCATAGGCATGAAGCAGTAAATGTAGCAAAAAGTGAGAGTGCACCCGTCCATAAAAAAGTAGCCCATACCGTAGCCCGTAAAAGATACATGACCGGTTTAGTAGCAGCCTGTTTTGCGTTTTTACTTCTTGGCGGTTTTATTGCCTATCAAAAAATACCACAAGTAGCAGTTAGAGTCGCTGCCAGACAAGCTGGTTTTAGCGCAAAGGTACCTACGGCAATACCTAGTGGATTTTCCTTTAAAAGTCCAATAAAAACCGAAAAAGATAGCTTAACTATTTCATATAATTCCAACACTGACTCTAGAAATTTCATGGTTACTCAAAAACCCACTACCTGGACAAGTGAATCATTGCTTAGTAGTTTTCTAGTTAACAGTAAGCGCCAATACCAAACTTATTATGATAAGGGTCTAACAGTATTTGTTTACGACACAAGTAATGCTACTTGGGTAGACAAGGGAATTTGGTACACAATAGAAACTGATGGCTCACTTTCAAGTGAACAAATCCTATCCATAGCCTCTTCTATTTAATTTGTTATGGCCTCAGAATGACAAACATAACCACCTAGTATCTTACGTTTCGGTCCACTACAATGTTCTGTCATTTCTGTAATTTTATCAGTCATTTGCTGTATATCAGTATTAGCCGGCTCTATGATTTCGTTAATTTTCATGATAATTTCTTCAGTTTGATCGTTGACGTTATAGAAATTACTTAGCGCTATTACTGATTCGGCTGATGATCCCTCATTGCCAAACTCTTTTTCTACATCTATAGCCCCTAGCGTATGGGCTTCGAAGAAATCCTTTAAAGATACTGGCTCTCCGTTTGCATATCTGTTTAAAACCTCATTTAAAGGTTGTATATAAGCAAAACAAGCTCTCTTAATCTCAGCATTCTCTGTTCCTTGAGCAAACTCCATCATATTTACCACCACAGTACAATAATTATCAGCAGCAGCATCAATTGCTTCGCGACGTATAGCATTTAATTTTTCAATCAACGAATCTCGGTAATCTTCATCCTCAGCTATTCTTTCGAGAAGACTCTTAATCTTTGGGCAACTTCTACATCTATATTTTTCTACTTTCATAATAAATATACCTTAGTATATTATTTCCTATTTTGCAACAGTATGTCTAGGTATAATATAAGGTCACACCTATTAATGGTACAATATTGCCAATATGTCTAAAGTTGTTACACGATTTGCCCCAAGCCCAACTGGCTATATTCATGTTGGAGGTATAAGAACCGCATTATTTGCGTGGTTACTTGCTAGGCAGAATCATGGCCAGTTTATTCTTAGGCTAGAAGATACCGACCAATCCCGTGAAGTTATGGGTGCCGATGAGCATATTATAAACTCAATTAATATGCTGGGCCTAGATTATGATCAAGGTCCAGATATTGGTGGACCTCATGCACCATATAAACAAAGCGAACGTTTACCCATATATAAAAAATGGTCAGAAAAACTTATTAAACAGGGAAGAGCATACGCAGACCCATACAGCAAAGAAGAAATTGAATCATTTAGGCAACAAGCTAAAGACTCTAAAAAACCATTCTTATACCGTAATCACCGACCAGAAAACCCACCTACGTGGGACGGTAAAACAGCCTTAAGATTTAAGAGTGATCCAAAAAGCTATAAACGCAACGATTTAGTTATGGGCGAACTTAGCACGGGCCCAGAAGTTATTGACGATTTCATTCTAATTAAAAGCGATGGTTTTCCTACCTATAACTTTGCTCATATAGTTGATGATGCCGAAATGGAAGTAACCCATATCTTTAGGGCACAAGAATTTTTAGCAAGCATTCCTAATTACTTAAATTTATACGAAGCACTAGGTTTGCAAGCACCACAAATGGCAACCTTGCCCCATATTCTTGGGCCGGATGGTAAGAAAAAGCTAAGCAAACGCGACAATGCTAAAGATGTTTTAGACTATTTGCGTGATGGCTATCTAGTAGAAACTATGATTAATTTTATCGCTTCACTTGGCTGGAACGATGGTACCGAGCAAGAAATATTTACCAAAGATGAACTAATAGAAAAGTTCAGCTTAGATAGAGTCCAAAAATCTGGTGCAAAATTCGACGAAAAAAGGTTGCTATGGATGAATGGCCAATGGATACGCAAAATTGATATCAAAGATTTGTATGATAGATGTTCCAATTACTGGCCTGATTCGGCAAAAAGTGCTAACGAAAAATATAAAATGAACGTGCTGAAAATTGCTAGTGAACGAATTAAAACACTATCCGATTTGCCCCAATTAACTAATTTTTTCTTTGAAGAACCAAAAATTAATTTAAGTCTAATCCAAGATAATAAACAGCTAGGAAAATTAACAAACCTTGAAATAATAAGCTTACTAACTAGTGCCCAAAACAAACTTCAAGAAACTAACTTTACAGAGGAAAATATCACTAACAGTCTAAACGAGTTACTGGAAGAAACCGGTCAAAAGCCAGGCATATTATTTAGCTTAATTCGTATTAGTACTACATGGGCACAGTTTAGCCCAGGCCTTTCTGAATCACTATCTTTGCTTGGCAAAGAAACTACAATTTCAAGAATAAAAAAGACAATTGATACTTTAAAGTAAAACTAGTTAAAATTGTCACTGCTTATGCTAAAATATATGGTATATAGGGATGAAAAACAGAAATGGATGATTTTAAAAAACCAGCTAAAAAACTTCGCCTAGAACCTAGTGATAATTTTAATACTCCAAAAGTAAACGCTGATGACCACGATTTTTCACAAAATACACCACCCATACACGGTAATTTTGATATCCCAACAGTAAATTTAGATGAAATTCCACCACACAAAGAACCAAAAGAAGGCAAAATGAAAAACTTTTTTAATTGGATAGGTACTAATAAAAAAATCTCAATTCCCGTTATAACACTCTGTTTAATTGCATTAATTGGGGCAGGTTATTTCTTTTTATTTAATAAAGATGAACAAAGCCAATCAACATCTACAAAAGCAGTTGTAGTTAAAAAACAGGAAGAAAAGAAGATAACTTCTCCCCTAACAGGTAGAACTTTAACTAATGCCGAGCTTGCCAAACGCCCAGTTACAAGTTTAATGATTGAAAATAGTCCCGACGCTAGACCTCAAAGTGGTTTAAGCGAAGCTGATATGGTTGTAGAGGCAATCGCTGAGGGTGGTATCACAAGGTTTATGGCTGTTTACCAGGAATCACAGCCACAGTATATTGGTCCTATAAGAAGTTCTCGACCTTACTACCTAGATTATGCCTTACCTCTTGAATCTAGCTATGGACACGTTGGAGGAAGTCCTCAGGCACTACAAGATATTAAATCATTAGGTGTCCGCGACCTAGACCAATTTTTTAACGCTGATACTTACTGGCGAATTACTGAACGATTTGCACCGCATAATGTATATACAAGTTTCGAAAAACTCGATAAAGCTAATCAGACGAAA
This sequence comes from uncultured Candidatus Saccharibacteria bacterium, assembly GCA_964477125.1. GTDB lineage: Bacteria > Patescibacteriota > Saccharimonadia > Saccharimonadales > CAIOMD01 > DALYDK01. The sequence goes on from CAYZCZ010000004.1 coordinate 30,467, forward strand.
GGTTTTACAAGCAGTAAATTTACCGGATTTGAACGAAAACAAGACGTTCGGCAAACTCCAACAGCCAAAACAATTGATTTTGCAATTTCTGGTCCACTATATAGCCCTAGGTTTGAATATGACCAAACCAATAATTCATACAATAGATTTCAAGACTCTGGACCCCACACAGATCAAAAATCGGGAAAGCAGATTTCGCCAAAAGTTGTTGTTGCCTTAGTTATAAATAGCGGTAACGACCCAGATGGTTACCACAGCGCCTATAACACGAGCGGTACCGGTGCAGTTTATGTATTCCAAGACGGGGTAGTAACCGAGGGTACTTGGTCGAAAACAGATAGAAAAAGTCCTCTAGTCTTAACGGATAAAAATGGTCTTCCAATAAAGTTAAATTCAGGGCAAACCTGGATATCTTTAGTGGGAACCAGTAGCGATATAACATACAAACCATGATCCAGTTATTAAATCCATTAAAAGAAAGTATTTGGCTTAAAATTTCCTTATCTTGTTTTGCTGTTAGTATGTTTGCAATAGGAATGTGGGTTTTAATAAATGATCTTATCAAAACTTCTAGCCCCTTGGTTTTTGGAGTATTAGCTATTTTACTATTATCAATCTGCCTTGTTCTTGGAAAAATTCTAGCTAGTTTTGCCATTAAGCCAACAGATTATTTGGCTAGGGCAGTCCTTACGGTAACCAACCAAGAGCATAATATTGACCCTCCCGAAATAGATAGTCTTAGCAACCCCTCGAAAGAATTTTTGTCGGATATAATTAATAAAATATATAATTTTAGCTCAATAGATGTTAACCATGAAACAACCAATAGTGACTTGCCCTATTACAAGACAATCGCCAATACGCTACCGCTCCCAATTATTGCAATAAATAAAAATCAAGAGATAGGGTTCATTAACGAATCGGCCTTAAATTATCTTGAACTACCCCTAGAGCACGTTATTGGAAAACCTGTTTATGATGTATTTAATATTTCATTCACATCTACAGACACTCTGGAGGCCTGGACAAGCACTATTGCCGATAAAAGCGTATCAGCCACTGAAACCTGGCAACGTGTGCGTTTAACTATGCCAGACAATCGTCAAAAAAAATTCGATATGGTAGCTCATTACAGCCAAAATGACCCTACGGGTATAGAAATAATTCTTGCTATATACGACAGAACCCTACTATACGAACGTGACGACCGTGACCTAACTTTTGTATCATTGGCTGTCCATGAGCTTAGAACTCCTGTCACAATCCTTAGAGGTTATATAGAGGTTTTCGAAGATGAACTAAAGCCCAAGCTAGACAGTGAACAGGCTTCTTTTATGCATAATATGAGTGCCAGCGCACAACAACTAACTTCTTTTGTATCAAATATATTGAATGTCGCTAGGGTTGAAGAAAACGCTTTAACTATGCAACTTAAAGAAGAAGACTGGGCGGATGTACTTAACCAAGTATGTAAAGATATGGACCTTAGAGCAAAAGTACATGGTAAAAAACTAATTTTGAATATTGCTGATGGTTTACCCAAAGTAGCAGTCGATAGAGTTAGCATCTATGAAGTTATTGCCAATATCATTGAAAATGCTATCAAATATACCCATACCGATGAAGAAATAATTATTAATTCTTACCTAAAAGACGGAATGGTAGAAACAACTATTTCTGATAGAGGCGTAGGAATACCTAGCAATATAATAGCCCATGTTTTCGACAAATTCTATCGTTCACATTCCAGCAAAAATAGTGTCGGAGGTACTGGGCTTGGGCTATTCTTGTCCAAGGCTATTGTAGAAGCACATAGTGGCCAAATATGGGTAAAAAGTAAAGAAGGTCAGGGTAGTACCTTTGGTTTTAGCCTCCAATTATACGAAAACATTGCAGATGAAATTAAAGATAATTCTAGCGGTGAAATTGTCCGTGGAGCACATGGCTGGATTAAAAATCATACATTATACAGGGGGTAAATTATGGATATAAAATCAAACGGTAAAAAAATACTATGCATTGAAGATGAAAGTTTTATTAGTGAACTATATGCACGCGCACTTAGACGTTCAGGTTATGATGTCAATACACTTATCAGTGGACTAGATGGCCTCAAGGCAGCTCAGAGCGACGAATACGACATTATTATGCTAGACCTCATGATACCCGGGATGACTGGCTTTGAGGTCCTTAGACAGCTTAGGTCTGGCGACAAACAAATTCGAGCAAAAATACTTATCACAACCAATCTTGACCAAAGCGAGGAGTCACGCGAAGAGTTAGAATCAATCGCAGACGGCTACCTAATAAAAGCAGAGTTCACTCCCAGACAATTAGTTAATATAATCAATGACATCTCGGAAGGTAAAACACCAAGCGATAATTACATGTCATGAATATTTTTTTCAATAAGAATTCTCCAATAAGAATTTTTGCATTTAGTGTAATTTTCAGCATTATTCTATGCGGGCTCACTATCAAAGAGCTTGGTTGGGTTGTTTTTCCTGTGCTATTAACATTAATTGTAATAGAAATAACATTTAGTTTCGAAAATGCAATTATTAATGCCAAAATCTTAACCAAATTAAATAAATTTTGGCAAACAATGTTCTTGACTGTAGGAATAGTTATTGCAATATTTGGTATGCGTATTGTATTCCCAATCCTAATTGTCTGCCTGGCTACAGGATTGGGCTGGAAAGAAGTGCTCGATCTAGCACTTAATAATCCTGAAGAATACTCAGCTAACTTAGAAAAGTCATACCCTTTAATTGCTGGTTTTGGTGGTGCATTCCTAAGCATGCTTGGTCTCCATTTCTTTTTAGATAGACAGAAAAAAGTAGACTGGATACGCCCAATTGAAGTCCCCTTAAGAAAGCTCTCCAGCGATTGGATGCCGGCAATATTGACCGCTGGATTAGTGGGCTTTTTCGCCTTAATGCCCCAAAATATACACAAAAGAGACACTATTGTTGCGGGGGCAGTAGGCATAGTTACTTTTATGGTAGTCCATGGTTTATCTGAATATTTTGGGAAAATTGAAAAAAAGACGACATCAAAAAAGAAAGACTATAAGCTTAGCGGCTTTGCAGGACTTTTAACATTTCTATACTTAGAGCTACTCGACGCAAGCTTTAGCTTAGATGGTGTGATTGGAGCCTTTGCCATTACTAACCAAGTGATCCTAATAGCAGTCGGCTTAGGCATTGGTGCTATTTGGGTCAGGTCTATGACAGTATTTATGGTACGCAGAGGAACATTAGGAAATTATATATACCTAGAGCACGGAGCCCACTATACGGTTCTGGTCTTGGCGATGACTATGTTTGTTTCTGAGTTATACCATATACCAGAATCTATTGCCGGGGTCATAGGCATAATACTAATCGTTAGTTCAATAATAGCTTCTAAAAAAGCTAGGGCTTAGGTACTGGAGCCCCGTTGTTTAATACATAAAGCAACTTGTCTAGAAATGGCCCAATTACTGGAGCATCGTTAAACTGAGTGAGCAACCATATTACTAAAGCTACAACAATTGTACCTCCAATAAATATACCAAGCCCATAAATTACACCCTTGAAAAATGTGAACCAAAAGAAACGCAATTTATTAGCATGGTTGCTAGCAACTATATCTTCCATCATACGGCCAATCTCTTCATAGTCAGCTGTTGAAAATTTGGCTTTTTCTATCTTATCCTTTTTAATCATCTATACTATTGTAAGTAGTTTAACCAATCAAAACAATCTTTTTTAATTGCTTAGCTATCCCACTCCTTGGGTCCTCCCCCTGATAAGTTTTTAGAAATACCCATATACCGTAGCCAGAAAGCATTGCCAGTTCACCAACCAAAGATAATTCAAGCCATCCTATTACGTCAGCAGAACCAAATGTTACCAATCCGCCAATGATTATTAGTGCCAAACTTATGAATTTTATAAGCCTTGTTTTATAGGCATTATGCCCACGACGAGTTTTGCTCATTAAAATATCATAAATAACCGTCAAGGCCATTGTTGCTCCAGCTAAAAAAACACCAAACAAATGGATCCTGTATGGCCACGGACGCCAGCTTACCGGCATAAGAGCGACTAGGTAAAGGCCAAGTATTGTAAGTGTAATTAATAAAATAATGGGCCTTGTTCGTTTTAATGTCCTTGTTAAATAATTCCGCCACCGCCACAACCCATAGGCAGCAAAAAATACTGCACCCGCAAAATATGGTGCCGTACGAACGTCTTTTCCAAAATCGCTAAAAGCTGATGAAGCCGTAAACAAATCTGGCCTAATTACAAAGCATATGACAAAGCCAAGACTTAGGCCAAAAATTGCTGCTATACCCCAAAAACGTCCGTGTAACTTTCGTATTATTCTAAACATCAGTACTTTATCTAGTAGTACTTTATATCTACGGTGCTTAAAATTGAAAACATAGCTGTCTACTTCTCGTTTGGCAATACTTTTTTTTACATTTTTCTTTTTAGCCATCAGCTTTCAGTATAACAAAAATATAGCTTAAGCGTTATGACTGAAAAAATTGGCAGGGAAGTATAGTTACCCAAGTATTAAAAAATATTTTAAACCTTGCTTTATTTCCTATTTATTGTATTATTTATTCATGTCAAGAGGTCAGCGTAGTAATCAAAAACAAAGCCGTTCATCGAAAGTCGGTTTTCTTATGGCTGGAGCTTCAGCACCAAGAAGTTTCCAACGATCTCTAATGGAGCGTGATAGTGTTGACCAAGGAATTGTGACGGGCTTATCTATGTCATTAGCCTACGCTATTGGGGCACTTACCCAAGACGGTCTAGAATTAATTGCCGATAAAATCACTAAAAACGGTGAGAGAAATGATGACAAAAAGAAGGATGAATCCTTCCGAGATAATAGTGATGATGTTTCATTTTGGCTAAGTGCCGGAGCCATTGGCCTTGGCTTAGCCACGCAATATATATTTCAGCAAAGAAAAGATGAAAGCATGGTTAACGCTAGCATACGTACCGGTGGGCATATCCTATCAAGAGTTGGTTTAACTGGTGTTACTGCTCAGGCTTTAGAACAGGGTGCAAACAAAATTACAAGTGGAAAATCTGAAAGAGAAAGCGAATTAGTATACTCATTGATCGTGCCAACTGGTGCACTAGTTGCTGTACTAATGGATAGGATAATTTACCATAACCAGCTAGCTAGTGACGAAGGTAATGCTGATGTTAATAAGCTTAAATCAGCTGGTATAGGTTTTGGTGTCATCAGCGTATTAGCTATCTTATCTTTGCTAGAACGTAAAACCGCACAAGGTATAAATTTTACAGTAAATAAATACACACCCTCACTTAACAAGTCCTGGCTACCTATCGGTCACCTAGCAAGCCTTGGAATTCTAGTATCTGGCATTGCATATGGAATTAAAAAACTATATGGAAATATTGAAAACGGAGCAGATCAAATAGAAGACAATTTTAGGCGCAGACCAGTCTCAGAATTCGTTAGCGGTAGCAAAGATAGCTTTGTAGACTGGGACAGTTTATCGGTACAGGGAAGAAGACATATAGGCACACGGCTTAGCGCTAATCAAATATCTAAGGTACTGAACAATGCTGAAACACCAGCAAAAGAACCTATCCGTATATATATTGGGCTTGATAGTGCTCCCACAGAAAACGATCGCGTAAAATTAGCCCTTGAAGAGCTAGAACGTACAAACGCATATTCTCGTAAAAATCTTATTATAATTTCGCCAACAGGTACCGGATACGTTAACTACGTTATGGGCGATGCAGTTGAATACATGAGCAACGGCGATTGCGCGCAAGTTACATTACAATACTCAAAAAGGCCTTCACCTTTATCGCTAGATAGAAGAGACGAAGGCCATATTCAATACCGCATGTTAATAAATGGAATAAAAAAACATGTTGCTCAAATGCCGAAGTCTAAACGTCCTAAACTAATATTATTCGGTGAAAGTTTAGGAGCTTGGACTAGCCAGGATGCATTCATGTACGAAGGAACGGATGGCTTTGAAGCAAGCTTAATTGATAAAGCATTGTGGATTGGCACTCCTGCCGAAAGTAAGTGGAAAGATCGCGTTTTATCTAATAAATCACTAAATACCGAAACGGATTTAATAGGCATTTTTAACGGCTATGACGAATACGAAAATCTAACTAGTGAACAGCAAAAAAAGCTTCGCTATTATATGGTAACGCATTATAACGACCCAGTAGCCAGATTTACTACAAGTTTGCTTGTACAAGCGCCAGATTGGCTTAGGATGGACGATAAGCGTCCACCAACTATTCCAAAAAGTGCGTTATTCAGGGTTCCTGGTACATTTGTGCAAACACTGGTTGATATGAAAAATGCCTTAAAGCCAATTCCAGGGCAATTTGTTGCTACTGGCCATGACTATAGGGGCGATTTGGCACCATTCATTAGGGTTATAATTGACGCTAAAATAACTAATGACCAATTCGATAACATTCTAACCGCTCTAAAAAATAACGATAAGCTCCGGGCTAAAAAATCTGTCTAATTGAATAACATACTTTGATATAATTTTCATTTATATTTATTTTCCAATATTTAGACTATTAATAGTATAAATAAGCTGTTACAGTAAGTTTAAATGCATTAAACGCTGGTGGGTATCAACGAATAAACCTAAGGAACATTATCGTATGCGTATCACTGAACTTTCTCAAGAAAAAAAAGATGGCCTATATATTGCATCTGGAGGATCACATCCTGAATTAGCATATGAAATTGCGGAAGCCATGGGTACTGTAGTGGGTGGCACAGAAGATGACTATTTAACAGCAGAGGAAGCTTTACTTCGCCCAGAACGTGAAATAGGTGGTATAAAAAGAAAAACATTTCCTAACAGTGAAAGCTATGTAAGGTATGATCGATCCGTAAGAGACAAACAGGTAATTATTGTTCAATCGCCTTTAGCACTCGATGGCTATTCGGTAAATGATTGGGCTTGGGAAACGGCCCAAATGGCTGACGCTGCATACCAGGGTAATGCATCAAAAATTATTCTTTTTATACCCTTATTACCGTATAGTCGGTCCGATGTTAATTACGGAAGGGAGTCTTTAAGCTCGCAACTATTTTTTAAGCTTATCGAAGTTGCCGGAGTAAATCATATTGTTACCGTAGACAACCATTCTAAGCAATCTCTTTCAGGCTTTCGTGGACATGTAGACCATATAAGTGCAAGACCTTTGTTTGTAGAAGCTTTAAAAACTGAAGTCGGTGATAATAATGCCAATTATGCAGTGGTTTCACCCGATGCTGGTCGATATAAAACGTCTGAAATATATGCCAATCAGCTTGGAGTTAAACTTGTAAACGTTCCAAAAAATAGAGATGAAAATGGTAAGGTTATCAGAGCTAACTATATAGAAGGTGTAGGGGGTAAAATCTGTATAGTCACCGATGATATGGTTGATACATCCGGAACCATTGTTACTGTAGCGGAAACACTTAAAAATTCAGGTGCAACTGCAGTAATAGTTGCCGCAACACATGGAATATTTTCTGGACCGGCAATAGAAAGACTTGAAAATGCTCCAATGATTGAAAAAATTTTTGTCACCAATACTTTGCCCCAGGAACATAATACCGACGCGCTAAACAAAATACGTCGTGAAGATGGAACAATTGAAAAAGTTGATAGATTTAATGTTCTTTCTATTGCCCAGCTTGGTGGGATTGCATTAAAAGAAATAATAATATCCAGAGGTTCAATATCTCAAAATTATCCTGGAGGAAATCAACACTAGAGCCGTAGTTTTGAAAATCTGTTAAATAAGTGCTAGAGTGTAGTTATGACTAACGCTTATAAAGCAATAGCAACAAATCCACGCCGTCGTCATAACGAGGGCTATTTGTAGTATATAAAAAATTAATTAACAAAAGCCCTTCCATATGCGGAGGGCTTTTTATATGTAAAGGAGAACTTAATATGTTATTAGCAGAAACACTTGCACCAGTATACGAAGAATTCGATGTTCAATCAGGTGACATTGCAGAACTAGATAATATTATTGCCGTTTCAAACGAGCCCGGAGTGCAAATGCTCCCGCTTTATGAAGCAAAAATTAAGGCTCATAAGGGGGCAGTCATAGCTAAACTTGGTAACGAAGTTATTGGATATTGTGCTATAACCTTTGACTATGGAGAAACGGCAGAGGTAGGAGGACTTACAGTTCCCAAAGAATATAGGCGACACGGAATTGGCAACGGATTAGTCCAGTCAGTAACCGAAAAAGTTCATTCAATAGGTAAAAATGCTATCGCTTTTTGCAACCCTAGCAGTGCTAGCTTATTTGAAAATAATGGTTATTATCAAGCTGATTATAACGAAGTTCCACCAGAAGCACTCAAACAATGTTCAGCCTGCACCATGAAAGATCTCCATAAGAACGGAGTATGTTGCGATAAAGTGTATTTGAATATGGTGGCTTAACAATGGAAGATAAATTAGTGGCTTTAACAAAGAAACTTATATCTATTCCATCTGTATCTGGAAATGAGCAGGCTATTACCGAATACATTGAAAATTATATAAATAATTTTGGTAAAATTACACGACATAACAATTCGCTATCATTAAAAATAACAGGCAAAGACCGCTCTAAACTATTTATTCTAAATGGCCATACAGATACAGTACCGGAAGGTATGGGGTGGAAATCTGACCCCTATAAGCCAAAAGTAATTAATAAAAAAATAGTGGGGCTTGGTTCCAGCGACATGAAAAGTGGGGTAGCAATAATGCTGTATATTGCTAAGTTATTTTCGACGAAAAAACCGCCTTGCGATTTACTTTTTATGTTTGTGGAGAATGAGGAAATAGATGGCTCGGGAACAGCAAACCTAATGAAGTCTATCCACAAAGACATTACTAAATACAGCCAAAGTGGTGGCTTAATACTAGAGCCAACGAATTCCAATAACTTTGGTTTGGGAAGTAAAGGAAATGTTTTTTGCGAAATACATTTTAAAGGAGTGGGAGGCCATGGTTCGGTTAGTGGCAATAAAAAAGACCGATCTATAGAACAAATGGCAAATTTTATAAATGCATTACCAAAAATAAGAAAAGAATGGACAGATAAATATTCAGAAGCTTTATTAGGGGAGCCAACAATAAATGTAACTTCAGTTTTTGCTGGCGACAATACTGCCCAAAATGTTATACCAAACATAGCGAGCTGCGTTATTGATGTGAGAACGACGCCACAATTGGAGAATACATTCAAGAAAGAGCTTAACAAGCTAGCTTCCAAATATAGCTTCAGTTACAACTTACCGCATGGGCTAACGAAACATGGGCTTTGCCAAAAAGACAGCTCAATATTTAGGCTTGCTGAAAAATACTATCAAAAAATGGATATAAAAGTATTCACTGGAGCAACCGATCAGTGCTTCTATACAGAACATAACATTCCAATGCTGATTTTTGGACCAGGAGAAAATACCCAAATGCATAAACCAGGCGAATACGTAAAAATACAAAATATTACAAAAGCGTCAACATTAGTAATGGATTTTATTAATAAATTTTAGCCCTAACTAATTAGCAGTTTGTTTTTTTACTGAAGCTGTTAATTTTCGGTTAGCTAACGCATGGCATTCTTTTTTAGCGTCAGCATACATCATTTGCTGTGGTGGGGTTTTTTGGGTCCAAGCGCTTGGGCCACGCAAAGCGCCAACTACACCAAGTTCTTTAGCTACTTTTAGGTAACGAATGGCATCTATTACTACCCCAGCACTATTTTCACTATCTTGGACAGATAGCTTAACATCAATATCTATTGGGGCATTTCCAAAACCGCGTAAACGTAGGTTAAAATAGGCTACTTTGTTATCTTTTAGGTATGGCAGGTAAGTGCTTGGCCCGGCAAACAAACTATGTTCCGGAACTGGAATCCCACGAATATCATTTTGTGCTCGTATAACATTTTCTTTACTTTTTTTCTTACTGGCAAGTCGCGATTGAACCATCATATTGTTAAAATCACTGTTCCCGCCAATGTTAAGTTGCTGATGAAAATCTACATCTAACCCGCGGTCGAAGGCCAACTCTTGCAAGACTTGGCTAAGTACACTTGCCCCTAGTTGAGAGCGCATATCATCGCCAATTATTGGTAAACCTGCATCAATAAATTTTTGTTCCCAAACAGGGTCGCTGGCTATAAAAACTGGAATACAATTTAAAAAGGCAACGCCGGCCTCTAAAGCACAGTTAGCATAAAATTCGGTTGCTTCTTGAGACCCAACAGGTAAATAGTTTATCAAAATGTCAGCTCTACTTTTTTTAAGACTTTTTACAATATCTACTGGTTTCTCTTTAGATATTCTAAAACCTAAATCTTCTGGTTGTTCTTGCATATGGGTCGATACGCCATCTAGCACATTCCCCATTTCTACAATTGGCCCAGCCGGTACATTTGGTTCAAATACACGGGCACAGTTCGGCTTGGCAAATATTGCCTTGCCAGTTGGTTTACCTACTTTTCTACTGTCGACATCATAAACCGCTACTACATTAATATTACTAGGTCGGTAACCACCAATGTCAGCCCACATAACTCCCGGAATATTATCACCATCTGAATTTTTATAATACTCCAAGCCTTGGTACAGTGAAGAAAAGCAGTTTCCAGCACCTACAATAGCTATTTTAATATTTGACATTATAACCTCCAAAATTATATTTTTTACGCTCTCGCGTTATTTGTATTATAAAGGATACTTATACTTATTATAAGCTTTACTTATTTCTGTTATAATTATCATACATGGATCATCGCTATAAAAAATTCTTAACACTAGTTGAACAAGGAAGTTTTTCTTCGGCTGCCAAAGCACTTCGTATAAGCCAGCCAGCAATTACTATTTCCGTAGCATCTTTAGAGCATAGCGTAGGGAAAAAACTAATAATTAGGCGTAAAAAATTTATTGAATTAACAGCTGAAGGTGAAATTGTATATAATGCATCAAAAAAAATTGATGCCGAAGTACAATTAATGAATAATAAACTTTCAAAAGAGCAAGTAAGTAATATAACCCACGTTGGCCTTATAGATAGTATTGCTCATTTGTTGTATTCTTCACCCCAGCAAAACTCAATACTAGATAATATTGAAGTAATGGTAGACAATTCAATACGCATTATTAACGAGCTAGCCTCTGGCAAAATTGATTTTGGTTTAATCACTGGCCAGCCTGACTCATTAAATGCAGGAATTAGCATCCAAAAACTACATAATGAGCCGTTTGTTTTTGTAACGTCACCTAAGAAAATTCCAAAACGCGCTGTTAAGGAAATAAATAATTGGCTAGCCTATAACCAAGCTTCTACCTCGTACAAACACTTTCTTAAACAATTCAAGAAGCAGGGTATTGATGTAAAGCCATCTTTTTATTCAACAAGCATGGAACTACTAAAAGAAATGGCTATAGCAGGTAATGGTATAGCGCTATTACCATTGCACTTTGTAAGTACTGATATTAAAGAAGGTAGGCTAGGTGTCGTAAAAACTAAACCACTTTTTCGCCCATTGTGGATTATTTCCCGTAAAACTAATAAAACACCCAAGTTACAGGTGGATTTATCCAAACGCATAAATCATTTATTGCCACAATAACCTTACGGTTTAAACTCAAAGACAATAATTTTTTGTTTCAGGAAAATCATTGCCAAAAGGCATATAATAATATTAATGCTAGAGGACCAAATAAAAAATGATTAGTATTGCCTATGCCCAAGAATTGGTGCTGATTATTCTTATACTTCTTTACAGCACGGTATTAGAAAGAGCGGTCCCTGAAAGATTCCATTTATATCTAAATATTGCTATTGCAGGTGTAGCTATATTACTTGGACTTAGTTTTGGACTCAATTTCGAACAAATGGGGCTAGCTTTTAATAAAATACTACCCGGCATTTTCATTGCCTTAATTGCAGTTGGAGTAATTGTACTGGGTACTTCTATAGTTGCAACAATTCCAATTTTAAGACGCTTTTTCCTAAGCGATGACCTAGCACATGCAAGTGGTAAATTAATAACCTATGAAGCAACTGTTAGGGTACCTTTTGGCACAGCTTTAATAGAAGAAGTCTTATTCCGTGGGGTGCTATTAGGGTTACTGTTACAACACAACTCAACAATAATTGCGATAATTATATCGTCTGTAATATTTGGGTTATGGCATATTTTACCTACAATATCTATGTTAGAAGAAAATAAAATGCTTGCTAAAGCCAATAAAGATTTGGCCCGACGTAAATACGGTTCAGTAATAGGAGTAGTTCTAATTACTACTTCCGCTGGCTTTATATTTGCGTGGTTAAAAATAATTTCGAATAGCATAATAGCCCCATGGCTAGTGCACTGGTCGATTAATTCCAGTGGGATGCTTGGCATAGCTATAGCCCGAAAACTAGAAAATAAACAATCAAAATAGTCCAAAGTTCTGTTTGTATTTTTAACTGTTTACATCTACAATTTAAGCATAATCAATAATACAAGTCATAACCGAAGGGTAGTAAATGAGTAAGCCAAATAATGATGTCCAAATAAACAATGAAGCCGATGCTGCTAAAAAAGCACTTAAAAATGACCTAAAGCCAGTTAGTGCTGGTAATAAACACAAAGCAACAAAATCTAAAAGTGTTAATCTATCCAATAAAGCAGAACTACCTTCTAATATATTCACAAAGTTTGGGTTCACCTCCTCACATCTTAAATACGGGCTTGTACTAATTGCTATATTGACCATTGGTATATGTGGTGGCTATGTTGTCAACAGTAGCCAGGCAGAAAAGAATAAATCGCAACCAGTTGTTGATAGCTCTTCTGCTTCAATATACCTAACTCCAGCTAACCAAAATATTAGTAATAACCAATCATTTAGCGTTGCCGTTAAAGCGAATAGCGGGGCTACAAACGTAAATGCAGTTCAAGCGACTATTTCATATCCTTCTAATATTATAGAAGTTGATTCTATTAGTACGGAAAATAGCGCCTACAAGTTAGATGTTATTAGTTCTAACTCAAATGGAAAAATAACTATTGCTCGTGGCCAAATAGGGGGTATTACCGGTGACAATATTATTGCCAATATCACTTTTAAATCAAAGAGTACCGGTAAGGCGACTTTAAAATTCATAAATGAAACTGCCTTGGTAGACTCAAAGACTAATAAGAATATAATTTCTCTTCCTGCCAATGCCAAAAATGCAAACTTAGATATTCAGTAGGCTAAGTTTATCGCTCATTCTGGTAATTATTAGCTTTTATATAAAGATGATCTGGCTACGATCAGTAGCTTTTTCATAGAATTGCCCAACAGTTAATATGTCGTCAACGCCTTCCCACATATCATCGCGGGTTAAATGGAACATTTCAGCAGCCAATTTACAGCCATATATGCTACCACCTGCGGCCTTAATGATTTCCAAAAATTCACCAACACCAGGGATATCAAGTTTTTCCATTTCTTTGCGCATCATATGGGTCGCAAATGCCTCCATGCCTGGCATAACCCCGACAACTTCTGGCATATGCATGCCTGGGTTACCAGCCACGGCTATTTTAAGGTGTTCCATGCGCTTTTTAGTTATTACATCTAACCCGAAGAAGGTAAAGAACATATCTACCTCTATGCCCTCGCTACGTGCGCCATTGGCCATAATAAGTGCAGCATAAACACTATCTACTCCGGCCTTAGAACATACTATCATCACTTTTTCCAAAGGTTTTCGAGTTTTATCATTCTCACACTTTTCGCAACCAGCATGTTCCTCGGACCTAGCTTCTTCGTCTTCTAATTTTTGGGTATCTTTAACACAATTACAGCCTTCACTACACTCGCAATTATTACCGCACTGACAAACATCACTGCATTTACATTCTTCGCCACATTGGCAATCGTCACAACATTCACAGTTACATTTTTTAGCATCTTCTTCAAACATAATATTAGTCTCCTTTTTTAAACTTTATTATAGACAACTGGTTGGTTTTGGTAGGCCAGCAATTTTGCTAGCGTTTTTTAATGGACCAGCAGGGAATAACTGATAAAATTCCTTAATATCACAAATGCCACTGTTGCCGACTTTACGAATGTTTACTTCCACGCCATTAGCATGTTGGTCACGTAACCAGTTAAGAATATCCCAATGTTTTTGGCTTAATTCATTTAGCCCTAGGTTACTTGCAATCTCCTTGGCGATTTCACCATTCCATTGATTCATATCAGTCATGTAGCCTTCTACATTTACGCTTACTGTTTGACCGGCAATTGTCGCTTCCATTTTTACTCCTTATTATTTCGTTATTGGCGAATTATTATTATTTTGGGCAATTTGTTTTTCTTCTTCAGTGGCTTTTGCCAAGCCATCATCAAAAGATTGATCTGTGGCACTTATTGATCCTAGCTGTGTAGATGTTAATATGGCATCCGGAGATATTTTATCTATTTTTTTGCCACTTAATTTCAGTTTGTTCGGAATAAATGGAATTGGCCTAGCTTTTAACAACATATTCCAATATATATATCTAAATGCCAATTTTCCGACGTGGTTTAGCCGGCTCTCTTTAAGCAAGCTCATTGGTCCAATAACAGGGAAGGGAAACTTACCCTCAAGCGGTTCAACTTCGTAATTAAAATCTATTAGCAAAGCTTTGCCACCCCCAGTTTCAACAAAACAATTAGCATGACCATCAAAATCTTTAACTAACGGTTGACCATTAAAGAATCGCTGTATATTTTCAGTTAAAACATCTGTTTCAAAATGTGCTGTTGAGCCGGCTTTTGAAGCAGGCACGTTAGTAGCATCACCAGCCACAAAAATATTACTAAAGGCTTTAGATTGCAACGTGTTGTGGTCAGTATCAATAAAACCTAATTCATCACCGAGACCAGAATCAATGATGATTTGCGAACCTTTGTTTGTGGGTATTGTTACTAGTAAATCAAATGGCACTTCCCGGCCTTCGTATGAAACTATCTTTTTATCCACGTTGTTAACTTCCATGATGCTAAACTCGGGTTCAACCCTAATGTTACGGTCGTTTAAAAGATGCCCTAACTTTTCGCTAGCTTTTGGTTTTGTAAATGCTCCAGTTAACGGAGTCACATATGTTATTTCTACGTTGTCGCGCATTTTACGTTTCTTAAAATAACTATCAGCTAAAAAGCTAAATTCTAAAGGCGCAACAGGGCACTTAATTGGCATTTCGGCAATATTAACTACAAGTTTTCCGCCTTGCCATTTCGCAAGTTTTTCCTGAAGCTTCAATGCGCCATCTAGCGAATAAAAATCAAAGATATCTTGTTGCCACAACGGACCTTTGAGGCCTTCTATTTCATCTGGTACTATTCTGGAGCCGGTAGCAATAATTAGTAAGTCATATCCTATATTGGTACCATCCACCAAGTTTACATTGTTTATTTCGGGATTAATTTTGGCAACTTTAGCCTGTAAAAAAATGGCTCTTTTAGTTATGAACTTCTTTTTGGGTTTTACAATTTGGCTAATTTTAGCCATTTTAAAGGGCAAAAATAAGAATCCTGGCTGGTAGTAATGATCAGGGTGGGCATCAATAATAGTTACATCAAACTTTTTAGCTAATTTATTAGCCATAATGGTACCAGCTGTACCAGCGCCCAAAATAATAATTCTTTTTTGATTTTTCATATTT
The DNA here is from genome assembly GCA_964477125.1 of uncultured Candidatus Saccharibacteria bacterium. Taxonomy (GTDB): domain Bacteria; phylum Patescibacteriota; class Saccharimonadia; order Saccharimonadales; family CAIOMD01; genus DALYDK01. Next base: position 46,189 of record CAYZCZ010000004.1, read on the forward strand.
ATAAATTTATAGGTTTAATTATACTACTTATGCTTATAAAGTTTAAATACTATTCAGAAATATTATTATCATAATATCCAGGTATAATAGTGCTAATATGCGCTTAAACGTTTTTAAAAATATATTTAACCGATTATTTAACCGGCCCCAGCCCTTAAATATTCGCTATAAAACCGGCCATGGTTTACCGGTAATTTTGCTTCATGGCATCGCTAGTGATGCAACAGCGTGGGATAAAACAATCACTAAAGTAAATACAAAAAAGTACCAAGTTGTAGCAATAGATTTATTAGGCTTTGGGAATTCACCAAAACCAGATAAAAATAGTTATTCACTAGAAGACCAAGCCAGGCAAGTAGCTTATACAATTAAGAAAAATAAAATAAAACAGCCAGTTGTAATAGTGGGCCATTCTTTGGGGGGACTTGTGGCCTTAGAAATTGCTAGTCATAAAATATTAAAAATATCTAAGCTCATACTTTGTAGCCCACCAATTTATTTACCAGGTGACTACGGCAATATATCATCAGATTATAAAAAGACGGACAGGGCTAAAAGTAATGCCTACTTTGCCTTATATGAAATAATTGCCAATAAACCAAAAGTCTCACTCAATACAGCTAAACGTATTGCTAATAAATTTTCAGGATTTACCCTAACATCAGAAACCTGGATTCCTTTTAAAAGGAGCCTTTTAAATGCTATAAATAGCCAGAACTCATTAAACCAACTTAGAAAAATTAAAACGAAAACGACTATTATTTACGGCAATTTAGATCTATTTGTAGTGCCAAAATATTATAAAGATTGTGCAAAAACCAATAAATACATTAGCTTAGAATCTTTTACAGGTTCACATAGTATAAATACAAAATATAGTAAACTAATCGCTAAAAATATAAACCATACTAAATAGGTTGATTTTTAGCAAAATGGAATACGGCATAGACGCACCCATCAGTAACATTATTTAGTTCGCTAACACCAATATTAGTAAAATCACCGACCATAATATCGTAATGGGTAGGACTGGCAACTAGTGCCTTAAAGGCAGAATCTCTAGTCACAAAACACCTAGCCAAGTTTTCGCCTACTTTTTGGCTATCAGGTGATTGTCTCCATATAAAATCTGAAAAACTTTCACCGTTAGGACCGTAATGACCCCAATAATTATTGCTCACCATATCACGGGCCTTTAAAGATGCCGATTTCTCTAGCACCGAACTATATTCCAATGGTTTCTTTCCAAGGCTAGAACGCAATTGATTAATCTGTTGAATATAATAAATGTCAGCTGGGTTTATGGCTCTAGCCTGGTTATTAGCATTTTCTATGCCACTGGCTGAAGGGCTGGCAGCCTGCAATGAAACACTTGAAAACACAATCCCTACTAGCAAAATAGCCAAAACAAAGCGCAGTTTTTCTACTGCATGAATAATACCCCAATACCAACCATGGTTTTCGCTAACTACTTCCGTAGAAGGATAAATTGTATTATTCTCCTCAAACATCCTATACCTTTCAATATCTTGTAGTATATTATAACATATAATTATAATCTTATAAAACATATTATATGTTATGTTTTTGTAGTGTAAGCTAGGCTATATTTTAAGGATTTTTATTATAGTTTAAGGCTCGCTAATATTTTATGATTAATCATTTCTTTAGTCCGCACTACACTATCAAAATATTGTTTATCTATCCAACTATTTAAATAGACTAAACATGTTATAAAGTTCTATACCTTCCAAGTTATCTAACTATATTTATAGGTAAGAGAGAACTTAAAAACAATATACTTTTTTACGAAATTTAACAAAATAACAGGGAATAACTATTTTTTAAATAGTTATTCATTTTTAAACACTGCTGAGACAGCTTCAACTACTTTCTTATCAAACACACTAGGAATAATATAGTCTGCTCGTGGCTCCGTGACTATACTGGCTATTGCTTCCGCAGCAGCTATTTTTTTATCTTCCGTAATAAATTGTCCAGTGTCTAACGCTCCCCTAAACAAGCCAGGGAATGCCAGGACATTATTTACCTGATTTGGATAATCACTTCTTCCTGTGGCTATAATTTTAGCTCCTGCAGACAAGGCAAGCGCTGGTAAAATTTCAGGCTCAGGATTCGCCAGTGCAAAGATAATCGGATCTTTGGCCATTTTTTTAATCATATCTTGAGTAATAGTATTCGGACCTGATACTCCAATAATTACATCCGCGCCCTCAATAACTAATTCAACTTCGCAATTGTTGTCAGATAAATTTGTAAATTTTAATAAATTTGTTTTTGATTCATTCAGATCAGTTCTCTCTTTATGGATCAGGCCCTTGCTATCTACAGCAAACATCCTGGGGCCAGTTCCATTACCATCTACAGACAACATTTTACCGTATGTGCTAAGTAACTTTGCAATCGCAACCCCTGCAGCACCGGCTCCAATAATAATAATTTTTGCTGTTCTTAAATCTCGTCCAGTAACTTTACAGGCATTGATCAATCCCGCTAGGACAACAACGGCAGTACCATGCTGATCATCATGCATTATCGGTATTGATAATCGTTTCTTCAGCTCATCTTCAATATAAAAACAATTTGGCGCAGCAAAATCTTCTAAATTTATAGCACCAAAGCTAGGGGCAATATTTACTATAGTTTCAATTACCTTATCTGGATCTTGTGTGCTTAATACTATCGGAGTTGCATCTATCCCTGCAAATTCTTTAAAAAGCATTGCTTTACCTTCCATAACAGGTAGTGCGGCTTTTGGTCCAATATTACCAAGCCCCAATACTGCAGAACCGTCAGAGATTACTGCAACAGTGTTATTAAGACTAGTATAATCTCTGGCTTTGTCAGGATTATCTGCTAAGTAGGATGCAACCGCACCAACACCAGGGCTGTAGTAAATACTGAGGTCCTTTGGTGAGGTTAGCTTGGCCTTAGAAACAACTTCAATTTTACCTTTTAATTTTTTATGCGCATTTAGTGCTTCTTCGTAAATATCCATTCGGCCAATTATACTACCCATTGCCCTAGCAACACAAAATTACAATTATTATTTGACACAACACGGTCCTAGTACTAGAATTTTGGTTATGATAGCAAGAAAAACTTATTTTGGTTTTTATTTTATTAACCCACTTAGGGCGGATTGCTAAATTTATAAATTTTTAACCACAGCATAACAACCGTCCAAGAGGGCGGTTTTTTAAATTAAGGAACAAATACCATGGAACAATTATCAATAAAAACGAAACATCAGGTAAGCACCCCCAGCCAAGACACCGAAATGGCAATATTAAATAAACGTCTCCAAATATCTACTGCCATACAGGAAGGAATTGGCACAATTGCTATTATTGGGCCCTGTGCATTAGATAATAATGAAGATTTACTATTAAACGAAAGTAGTCAGCTACATAGCCTGCAAGAAGAAACTGGCTTGATTACTATTAGCAGACGGGCGTTTTGGAAGCCAAGATCTAATGAAGAAAGTTGGAAGGGGCTAGAAACAACAGATCCACATGATTCATATCGTTTAATTTTGGGTAATGCTCAACAATATGCTAATAATTCGGCAGAAATCGGTCATTTTGAACATATAGAAAAATATGGTCCCTTGCTAAACTTTGGTTGGTTTGGTGCGCGTAATAAAAAGCCTGGATTTAAAAAAAAGGTTGCTGATTGGGACCATTCACTTTCGCTAGGTATAAAAAATGATTTAGATGGCACCATCGATGATGCGCTAAGAGAAATTGATGATATTAATTCTGCTCGCCGGCATATAGAAAACAGTGGCAAAGCAATATTAATCTACCGTGGTGGCGATAATGCCCAAAACCCAGACACTTGGACTCAAAACTACCTAAACGCCCTGGAGCAAACAAATGGTAAGTTAATTGTTGATACTGCCCATGGCGCAGAAATGGCCTTTCATCCGGATGGGCTGTTCAAGAAATCGGTTGCCGGCCAGCAAGCAAGCTTAAGCAGGGTTCTTGAACTTGCCGAAAAAGGGGCAATTCCACTGGGTATCATGATGGAAGCTAGCGATACCAAAGAAACATCTGATAATCGCAGAGTTGACCCCAACATGCCATTTAATATCGCCATTGAAGGCCTAAGAAGATTGTCGGCAATTGCAAACCCAATATCAATCGACTAGCAGAAGTGGTATCGTTAAAAGTGAACTAAAGGAGATAATTATGGCAAACGAAGGCAAATCGCGTACATTTATATGGATAGTTATTATTCTACTAATAATCAGTCTTGGTGTTAGCGCATTCTTGTGGCGTGATAATCAGGCCAAAAAAGAGCAAAACAAAAACCTACAAACTATGTCAGAATTACAAAAGCAACTAGCCGACCTAAACAAAAAAATGGAAAGTGCTACAAATAGTAGTAATTCCCAGCAACAGAACAAAGCAGTACCTAGCACTCAAGACATTTCTAACATAGAAAGTGCCATTACCTCGGGGAACACTAGTGCGCTAGAAGGCTATATGGCTAGTACCGTAGCGGTAGTCATAGCTGCATCGGAAAGTGCAGGGGACCGAACTCCAAGCCAAGCAGTCAGCGACCTTAAGTACCTATCAAATGCAACTAGCCCCTGGAACTTTAAACTAGATGCAACGACCCTAACAAAATATCAAAACGGTGAGTATAAAACTTATTTTAAAACCAATACCCTAGTAGGCAAGTCAGCCAATGGCTACGTGGTAGCCTTTAACTTTAATAGTGCAGGCAAAATAAATGGTATCTTTATGGCTGTTAACAGTAGTCTGCTTGAATAATATCTAAAATGCAAAGATGCCCCAGCTAGCCTGATTACCGAAAACAGGTTATAATAAATGAAAGTTAAATTAAAAGAGGGTTACTAATGTCACAGGCAATTGCAGTTAAATTAAATAAACGTGAAACTTTGGGTAAAGGCCTAAAAGCTATGCGCCGAGAGGGGCAGGTACCAGCCGTTATTCATAACCACGGTGGTGATTCTATACCTGTTGTTGGTGATTATCGGGAACTACAAAAAGTTTACAACCAAGCTGGCACTAGCCAAACAGTACAGGTAACTGTAGACGGCAAAGGATTCTTAACAATTATACGCGATGTAGACCTGGAGCCAACTAAGCATACAATTCGACATATTGTTTTCCAAGCATTGCGCCAAAATGAAGAAATTGAAACCGAAGTACCAATAGTTTTTGCTGAAGTAGAGATACCAGCCGAAAAGAAAAGCTTACTTATTTTAAGAGAGTTAGAAACTCTAGCTATTAAAGCACTGCCTAAAGACCTACCAGAAAAAATAGAAGTTAACCTTAGTAGCCTAAGCGACTCGGGTGATATGGTTCGAGTTTCAGAAATTAAATTGCCAGCTGGCGTTACCCTAGTTACCAACCCTGATACTCCTGTTGCAGTTGTTGAAACCCCTAGAGACCAAGTAGCCGAAGCAGACGCTTCCGCTGCCAGCCTAGCCGAAGATGCTGAAACACCAGCCGAAG
>CAYZCZ010000005.1:0-5153 GCA_964477125.1 uncultured Candidatus Saccharibacteria bacterium
CTAAGATGTGATAATGGCGCAATACAATTCAAAGATGTTTCGTTTGGATATGGCAAAAAACATGTCCTCAAGAACATTAGTTTCAATGTAAATAGTGGCGAAAAGGTAGCCTTGGTTGGTGAAAGTGGCGAAGGCAAGTCTACGTTAGTAAATTTGCTAATGCGTTTGTACGATCCAAACAGTGGCCAAATAAATATAGACGGGCAAGATATATCAAAGGTTACCCAGCAATCGTTAAGGTCAAACATTGGCGTAGTATTTCAAGAACCAGCTTTATTTAGTGGAACGTTATTTGAGAATATTGCTTACTCTAATATTAAATCAGCTAAAAAAGACGTTATTTCAGCATCAAAAAGCGCTAATGCAGATGACTTCATATCTAAATTCGACAAAGGTTATGACACTGAAATTGGCGAACGAGGATTAAAGCTTAGTGGTGGCCAAAAACAACGCATAGCAATTGCCCGAGCCTTACTAAAAGATGCTCCAATTTTAATTCTCGATGAAGCTACAAGTAGCCTAGATAGTAAAAGCGAGGTAGAGGTTCAAAAAGCCCTAGATGTACTAATGAAAAACCGGACAACAATAATTATTGCCCATAGACTAAGTACTATCGCTCATGTTGATAAGATAATTACCATAAAAAATGGCAAAGTAGATGAAATAGGCAAGCCAGGAGAACTAGCTAAAACTGGAGGCATATATGCTCAGTTATTAAATGTAAGCCATAATCAAAATGAATCCGCCAAGAAACAACTTAAAGCCTACGATTTGTCTGCTTAAAATTGTTACTAAGTATGATAAAATTGTTTAAATACAATAAGGGGGAATAGTGGTTAAAGAAACTAAGGCTAAAATTGCGCCAAAAAAAGCGCAGAATAAAGATATTAAGTTCACTAATAAAGATGCTAAACTGTTACCAAAATTTACACTATTCTTTTTTAACCGCCCAAGACTAACTGCTATATTATGGTTAGCTGTATTTTTATTTGGTATAGCCAGCTATACCACATTACTCAAACGCGAAGGCTTCCCAGCTATTAATTTCCCAATAGCATCTGTTAGTGGCACCTACATAGCAAACGACCCAGCCAAAGTAGACAGTCAAATAGTTAAGCCAATCTCAGAAATAGCCATTAAGCAAGAAGGTGTAAAAACTGTTCAAGGCCAAAGTTTTGGTAACTTTTTTACCATATTTGTTCAGTATGATGAAAAAGTAAATGCCAAGGAAGCAACTGCCAAACTAGAAGATGCCATTAAGCAACAAGCCAATTTACCTGCTCAGGCAGACCTTTCATTCGCAGTACCTGAATTTGGTGTTACGGGGGGAGCAGCTAAAAAAATTAACTTAGCAATATCGTTCTTCAACCCAGAAGGCAAAACTGATTCTACTGAACAACTTGTTGCCCAAGCTAATATTTTTGCACAGCAATTACGAGCCAAAAACCTTAGTTTAGTTAAAGATGTATTTGTTGAAAGCCCTTATGAAAAAGCCACCAACCCTGTAACTGGCCAAGTACAAACTATTCAAAAAACTTTTGATAGGTTTGGCCAACGGGTCGAAGATCAAAACAAGTTTAATAACTCAGTATTTATCGGTATTACAGCCGAAGACGGCGCCGATGTCGTTAAGTTAGACACGCAGGTCAGGACAGCTGTTAGTGATATAAATAATGAAAATGATTCTAAGGGTTACGAAGGCCAAATAAGCGCTAGTTTTGCACCAAATATTAAAGACAATATAAATGAACTGCAAAAAGTTTTACTAGAGGGCCTATTGGCTGTACTTATAATTGGATCAATAGTTATTGCCATTAGAGCATCATTAATAACAGTTTTGTCTATGCTAACTGTTTTAGCAGCCACATTCGGGGTATTGTTCTTAATTGGCTATACATTAAATGTTATAACCTTATTTGCCATTATCCTGAGTTTGTCGCTAATAGTCGATGACACCATAATTATGGTAGAGGCTATAGATGCCCAGCGTAAGAAACAAAAAGATGCCAGGCTGGCAGTCAAGGAAGCAACCCGAAAAGTCAGCAGGGCTATGATAGCCGCAACATCTGTCGCCGCGCTAAGCTTTGCACCATTAGTATTTGTTGGCGGTATACTAGGTAGCTTCATCAGAGCTATACCTATAACTATAATAGCTGCACTATTAATAAGTTTGCTTGTAGCATTAGTATTTATACCTTTGTTTGCGAAATTCTTACTACTAGGTAAGAAACAAATGGGTGAAGGCCATGTTAAGGAAGTAGCCGCCGGTGTTGAATCAAAGATAGCCATGTTTATTGCCAAACCCATGCTATGGGCCAAAGGTTCTAATAAAAGGTTGGTGATTACTGGCCTAAGTGCCTTATTTATCGGGCTTTCATTTATCGCCGGCGGTGCACTTATTGCAAAAAATGTAGCGTTTAATATATTCCCCCCCAGTAAAGACGCAAATGACTTACAGGTTACCCTAACCTACGCTCCGGGTACAGATATTAACATTGCACAAAATGTTGCCGATAAAGCTAACAAAATTGTAGGTGATACATTAGGTGCTAATTTTGAGCAGGCCACTTATTATGGAGTAGCCGATACCAGAACGGCTCCACTACAAGTTAAGCTTATTTCATACAGTAAGCGCGATATAACATCACCAGATTTAGTAAAACAATTGGATACTAACTTTGAGAATTTCCAAGGAGCAAAAGTTAGCATTGTCCAGGTAGACGCCGGTCCTCCAGCTTCACCATTTACTGTAAAAATAGAGTCTACTAATAGGGAAGCTTCCTTAAAATTAGCAACCGATCTACATGATTTCTTAGAAGGTAAAGAACTCACACGTGCAAGTGGCGAGAAAGCCAAAATAACTGACGTAACTATTAGTAGCCCTGCCGTTTATTCCAGGACTGATGGTGTCTTAGGAATGTCTGTAACTGCCAGTTTTGATGGGTCTGATACTTCTACATTAGTGACATTAGCTCAAACTGCAGTAGAAAAAGAATTTACTCCTGAAAAGGTAGCTAGCTATGGTGTAGATAAAAATGCTTTAAAGTTTGATTTTGGCCAAGAAAGTGAAAACCAAGACAGCTTTAAGACATTAGCAATTGCCTTTCCGGCACTACTATTCGTAATCTATTTATTGTTAGCAGTTCAGTTTAGGAGCTTACTACAGCCACTTCTAATATTTATGGCTTTGCCATTTAGCTTCTTTGGTATTGCCTTGGGCCTAAACATAACCAATAATCCGTTTAGCTTCTTTGCAATGCTTGGCTTCTTTGCCCTAATTGGCCTTAGCATTAAGAACACAATATTGCTAACAGATTACGCAAATCAAGCCCGCCGGGCTGGCATGGGCGGGGTAGATGCTGCAACAGAAGCCCTAAAAGAAAGGTTCCGCCCATTAATTGCTACAAGTCTTACCGCAGTTGTTTCACTTATTCCGCTTGCTTTACAAAGCCCATTCTGGGAAGGTTTGGCTGTGGTGCTAATTTTCGGGCTACTAAGTAGCACCTTACTAGTTGTTACTGTATTCCCTTATTACTACCTTGGGGCTGAGTATCTAAGGATCCATATAAGTAGAAAACAAGCTATCTTATGGCTATTAGTTACTGCAGGTCTAAGTTTCGTAGCTATTAAGTACTTGCCATCTGGTATTGGTTCATTTGTGCCACTTTTATCTGTAATTTTTGGAATGGTCTATTTAGTTAAAAATAGTAAAAAAGCAAAGAAAGTCTAAGCCAAAGTTCATTGTATTTAATACCATAGGTTGCCATAAGCAATGTTGGTATAATAATAGTCACGTATCAAAAATATTTGGAGGTAATAGTGTCAGAAAAAGCACAAAGAGTAGGGATAATATTAATTGGTTTAATATTTTTAGCCTCAACAATTGGGGTAGTAGTCTACTCGATAATTGACAACAACAATAAACAGAAACAAATCGAAGCAATAACCAATGCAACTGAAGATCAAAATAACCCAAATAAGGAGCAACCCAACGTGGAACCAATAACATGTACAACAGACGCATCATTAAGCTATACAGCAAGTCCACCAATGAAGGATAAGCCATTACCTAATTTTACCCCTACGGATAAAATTCCAGAATTAGCCTGTATAACTATCGTGCCAGGGAGCGGTGACGCTACCGTTAAGAGCAGTGACACGGTAACCGTAAACTATACCGGCGCACTAGCAAAAAATGGCAATGTTTTTGAAAGCTCACTTGATAGCGGTCAACCAGCTACATTCCCACTGAGCGGTGTTATATCAGGATGGACGCAAGGATTACCTGGAATGAAAGTAGGAGAAACTCGTCGCCTACTTATACCTAGCGCTTTAGGCTATGGAGCATCTGGATCCGGCACAATTCCTGCCAACTCCGACTTAGTATTTGACGTAACTTTGATAAAAATAGGTCAATAAACACTACATATAGCGTAGTATATATGGTATACTACGCTAGTAAATTAGAAAAAAGGTATTTAACTATGGCAAAAAATATAACAATATATACTACTAACACATGCGCATATTGCGTAATGGTAAAAAAGTGGTTAACAAGCAAGAGCTTTAACTACGAAGAAGTAAATTTAGACACTAACCCCGAAAGAGCCAATGAGGCTTTAGAAATAAGCGGTCAAATGGCGGTTCCAGTTACTGTGGTAACAAAAGATGATGATTCTAGGGAAGTAATTGTTGGCTACAATTTAGCAAAATTAGCGCCGGCAGTAGCATAAGGAAATTTATATGGAACATGAAGTCATAATGATAGGTGCCGGCCCAACAGCCTTGACCGCATCTATATATACAACTAGAGAAGATATTGAAACTCTATTACTTGAGAAGGGTGTTATTGGTGGTTTAGCTGCAGTAACCGACTGGGTAGATAACTATCCTGGTTTTCCTGAAGGCATAAGTGGCCTAGACCTAGCTGAGAATTTACGAAAGCAAGCTGAAAGGTTCGGTGCCAAAATAGACCTTGCTGAGGTTCTGTCGGTAAGCAACGAAGGTAATAAAGTTAAAGTAGCTACTACAGATGGCGATATGTTTGCTAAAGCAGTGCTAATAGCTACGGGTAGCGATTATAAAAAATTAGGTATTCCTGGCGAAGCTGAATATTATGCTCGTGGGGTACACTACTGCGCAACCTGTGATGG
>CAYZCZ010000005.1:5253-14017 GCA_964477125.1 uncultured Candidatus Saccharibacteria bacterium
GGGTGTATATGCTGCGGGCGATGTTAGAAGCGGTGCAACAATGCAAATTGCTAGTGCAGTAGGCGAAGGAGCGACCGCAGCACTACGTATACGTGAATATCTAGATTCATTGTAGTAGACGCTCATACTACTTCTGTAGTAAAATTAGCTTAGCATATTAGCCTAGGGGGGATTTTTGGCGACTCAATCACATACAAAAAAAATAGTAGTACTATCTATTATAATTATTATTTTGCTTGGCGGTATTAGTCTGTTTATTATTACTATAAGTAAATATAATTCCCCGGTACAAACCGAAACTACAATTAAAGCCAATCAAGACAAAGCTCCTACCGAAACTGTATCTGCAATAATATCTGGGAACAATGATTTATCTAAGTTTGAAAAGTATTTAAAGAATACAGGCCAGCTTAGCATGTTAGAATCCACCGATCCCTATACTGTTTTAGCGTTTTCAAATCAAGCGTATGATAATGCTGAAAAAAACCTTAAAGATATTTTAAACGCCGAATCAAAAACATCAGCCCAAAAAGATATTATCAGCTACCATATAATTAACGGAAACATTAAGCCAGACGCAATGACCGAAGGTCAAAAGCTAAAAACTACCAATGGTTCAGAAGTTGTTGTTAAAGTCGAAGATAAAGATATATACGTTATGGATATGAAGGGAAATAAATACTTAGTTACTAAGGCCGGAATACCTGCTAAAAATGGTAGCGTTTATATTATAGACGGTATTTTACTCCCCCAATAGATGATTAGGAAAATCCGTACAAATATATATTTCTGGCAATAAGTATGAGATTAATTTAGATAGAAATATACTGTTTAAAGTATAAATATACATTTTAAGATTATTTCTTTGGCACATTATATAAAATACAGGTAGGATAAATAACCAATTTTTATTTATCCCTACGCCAGTAAGTTCATATCTCTTTGCCTTTTTAATAATTCCAAAAGGATGTTTCCGTTGCATTATATATATTTCACCCTGCCAGGTCTTTTTTAAGCCAATAATTTGCTGTTGGTTAAAACTAGTAAAGGCTGGCGAACCAGTAATTTCATTAATAATACCAACAGGATTATCTACGTATTTTAGTTCAATAAGCGGTTTTGAGCTTACTATTACATTAAGAGCCTGCTTCAGTGTAATAATACTTGGCTCCTCTTTCTTTAAATCGGGGTAGGTATAAAAGCCTATTTGTTTACCTTTTTTGGTATATTTGTCATGATATACAACTGCAATATTATCTTTCGTAGTTTGTATATCAAATTCGATATATTCTGGTTTAATTTTATCGGCAACTATAATAGATTCAAGCGAATTTTCTGGGGCTAAGCCTTTTGCCCCCCTATGAGAAATTACATTCATTGCTGATTATTGTATACTAAATACAAGTAAATTAGATAACTAGGAGGAATAAATGGCAGATTTTAATGTGGTGTTAGAACCAGGTGATTATAAAAACGGACTGATTAATACCGTAATAGAAATACCAATGGGTTCAAGCCTTAAGGTGGAGTGGGATAGAAAACGTGCTTCATTTATGCTTGACCGTGTTGAACCAAGTATTTTTGCTAAGCCAGTTAACTACGGCTTTATACCTGGCACATTAGATGAAGACGGCGACGAACTAGATACGCTAGTTGTAACAGAAGAACCAATTCCAACAGGAGTTTGGCTGGAAGCTAAAGTATTAGGTATTTTAAACTTTGAAGATGATGGCGAAATGGATTATAAAATAGTTTGTGTACCTGCAGATGACCGTAATACAGGCGATAGCTTAAGAAACCTAGAAGATTTGGGTGAGCGCTGGAAGCAAAAAATCCATCACCATTTTACACACTATAAAGACCTAAAAAAGCCTGGCTCTACGAATGTTATGGGTTGGGGCGATGCTGAAGAAGCTAAAAAAATTATTGCTGAATGTATAGAGCGTTACAAAGCCTAGTCTATGGACGTTAGGTCATCGTTGCTCGGGCCGCTGTCAGGTTTAATATATTCTGGGTTTCTTACCGGCAAATTCAGCACATAACCACCAATTATATTTGGACGGGTAATATATTCCGGATTAGTTTCACTTGCATGTATAACATCGTATGGGGCACTATTTTCTTTCATAAGTTGCTAATAATAACAATATTTCAACTTAACTTGCAACCATAATCTATTTGTTGAGATGTTAGGGCTTATTCTATATAATAAAACTTAAGCGTTTTATAAATATCTAGGGAGGGTCTTTTGAAAACTAAAGTAGCAATTAATGGTTTTGGGCGAATTGGTCGTAATGCATTTAAAATTGCTTACGAGCGTAGTGATTTAGAAATTGTCGCAATAAACGATTTAACAGATACGAAAACACTAGCTCATTTGTTAAGCCACGATAGTAATTATGGGGCATATCACCATAAAGTTACGTTCGATGACGACAATATTATTGTAGACGATAAGCCAATACGGGTTTATAAGCAAACTGACCCAGCATTACTGCCATGGGGCGATTTAGGTGTAGATGTAGTGGTTGAAAGTACAGGCTTTTTTGTTGACCCAGCCAAGGCAAGGGCTCATATTGACCCAGCTGGAGCTAAAAAAGTGGTAATCAGCGCACCTGCCAAGGGTGACGGTGCGACTACCATTGTTTTAGGTGTCAATGAAGATAAGCTGGCCGACGCCAGTGACATCATTAGTAATGCTAGTTGTACAACTAACTGTATTACACCAGTCATGGATGTTTTAAGTCAAAATTTTGGAATTGAAAAAGCAATGATGACAACTGTTCATAGCTATACTGCTAGCCAAAAATTACTAGATGCACCAGCCAAAGATTTGCGTGAAGCTCGTAACGCGGCAGAAAACATAGTACCTACTACAACTGGTGCAAGCATTGCTGCCGGACAAGCCCTACCAGCATTGGTTGGTATATTTGGTGGCATGAGTGTGCGCGTGCCAACCCCAGTTGTATCGCTTAGTGATTTTGTAGTAATTACCAAACGCAACGTGACTAAAGAGGAAGTAAACGAAGCTTTCAAAAAAGCATCGCTTGAGCCATATTATCAAGGCATCTTAGCAGTAACCGACGAAGAGCTTGTAAGTAGTGACTTTATTGGCAATAGCCATTCTAGTACTGTTGATTTGGCTTTAACAAGTGTAGTGGCTGGCAATATGCTTAAGGTTGTGGCTTGGTACGATAATGAATGGGGTTACAGTAATAGATTAGTTGAACTCGTTTCTGATGTTGGGGCTGTTTTGCAAAAAAGTAGCCAAGATTTCCAGGGTCCCGAAGAAGCGCATATATAAATAAGTATGAACATATATGTTGCATCTGACCACATGGGGTTCGAACTTAAAAAACAGATAATTGAATATCTGCAGACTTTGGGTTATAAGGCCGAAGATGCAGGAGATCGTGAATACGATACAGAAGATGATTTTCCGGTTTTTGCAACAAGTGCAGTAATAAAGATGCTATCGTCGGACGATAAACATGCTAGAGCCATACTTATTTGTGGTAGTGGGCAGGGGATGCTAATGGCAGCCAATAGGTTTAAGGGTGTTAGGGCTGGTTTAGGCTGGAGTGTCGAAGCTTCCAAGGGAATCAGAAACGATGAAGATAGTAACGTGCTAGCTATACCCTCTGTACTTTTAGATTCAAAAGATAAATGGCAACCAGTTGTTGATGCATGGTTAAATACGCCATTTGCCGGAGCTCCACGTTATATTAGGCGCAATAACGAACTAGACCAAATATAAGAAGCCGACATCTATTTTTTAGTTAGAATAATGATCAACAAAATTTTTTAATATTTTCATGGGTTCTGTAACTGGGTATTTGCCAGCCTCTTGTTTAAGTTGTTCGGAGTCATCCGGTTTAAAATATCCATGATTTTTGTATATATCTATTCTACTTGCAAGAGTTGGGTGGTCTAGTTCTGGGTGAAACTGGGTTGCATAAATGTTTGCTTTATATTTTATAGCTTGCACAGGGCATGTTGTTGATGTTCCAATAACGGATACATTATTTGGTAATTCCTCAACGGCTTCTTTGTGGCCAACATAAGCATAAAAATTTAGATCAATATCTTTGAAAACAACATCGTTTAGCACGCTATTAGTTAGTTGTATTTCAACCGCTCCTACTTCTTCACTGTAAGTGTTGTCTACAACTCCGCCTAGTTGCTGGGCTAATATACCTAGGCCGTAGCAGGCTCCTAGGTAGGGAAAATCTTTATCGATAATTTCGTCGATTAGCTTCCTGAGTTTTGGTTCGAATATTTTTTGTTCCGGGTATTTATTGCTATCGTCAGCGCTAACATTACTTGGACCTCCGCCAACAATAACTGCACAATAATCTCTTAAGTTAAGCTCACTAGTTAGTTCGTTTCTTTCCATTCGTATCCTCTGAAACAAATCCAACGGCTTTTTTGAAAATTTTACAATAGCTTCGAACTCTTCGTCCGAGGCATCATTCTCTGGGCGAAGTTGCAATACTAGTATTTGTTTTGGCATTATAAAACTTCAAAAACTTATTTCTTAACAATAACTTGATTGTTTTTGCCGCGCCGGAGAACTGCATAGCCATTTATAAAGTCTGAATGCAAAAATTTATGGGCTTCCCGGTCAACCTGCTTGCCATTTATATATACTGCACCAGCTTCCAAAAAGCGTCTAGCTTCGCCTTTACTTGACGCCAATTGCCCAGCAACTAATAGGTCCAAAATTGAGCTTTCTTCATTATTATGAATAACACCAAGTTCGTTCCCTAGTTCTGCAAAATCAGTTTCACTTAGTTCGCTATAGTCGCGTCCACCAAAGAGCACTTCAGTTATTATTTTAACACTATCTGCTCTCTGTTGACCGTGAGTAATTTTCGTAATACTATACGCTAAAGTTTTTTGCGCCAATCTTTCGCCAGGGTTTTGCTTAAATTCATCCATTAAGCTATTTATTTCATCTTTATCGAGCATTGTATAAATTTTTAGATATTCCTCAACACCTTGGTCGTCTACATTAAGCCAAAACTGGTAAAATTTATAAACGCTTGTTAGGGATTCGTCTAGCCATACAGCACCGGCTTCACTTTTACCAAATTTTTTACCGGTAGATTTATTTATAATTAACGGAGCAGACCAAATATTAGCTTCCACACCCTCGATTCTTCGAATAAGTTCTACGCCCGCAATGCTATTGCCCCATTGGTCGCTTCCGCATACCTGTAATGAAACGCCATAATCTTTGTATAAGTGTAAAAAATCATAACCTTGTATTAGCGAGTAGCTAAACTCTGCATAGCTTATGCCCGAGCCATTTTCTCCAAGCCGGGTTTGTATAAACTCACGTCCCAACATTTGGCTCATCGGTACATGCTTTCCTATATTACGTAAAAAGTCTAAATAATTAATATTTTTAAACCAATCGTAATTATCTACCATTGGAACTTCGTAACCAGCAAACAACTGCTTATATTGTTTGGCAATGCCTTGTTTATTACTATTTATTTCTTCTACTGATATAAGTTCGCGTTCATCATCTTTACCGTCTGGGTCGCCAATTAATCCTGTAGCGCCGCCAACTAATAAAATTGGTTTATGACCATGTTCTATAAAATGCCGAATCATCATAGCCATAGCTAACTGGCCAATGTGCATAGATTTAGCACTAGGGTCAACGCCCCAATAAAAAACAATAGGTTGCTTATCTAGTTCTGTTATATCTTTGTAGGTAGTTTGATTTACGAACCCTCGCCAACTGAGTTCTTCGCTGAGTTTTGTCATATTAGTAACTATTTTATATTTATTATCGAATATTAACAACTGGTGTCCCTTGGTTGGCCCAATCGAAAAACCAACGGGCATCAGATTCGTACATGCCAACACAGCCATGACTAACATTATAGTTTCCTACGCTGGAAACAACAGTAGTTGCATGAATTGCATGACCTTGCGTCGTAAAGTAGGACTGCCAGCGTATATTCGGTACTTTCCAACATTCACCGTTAGAACAAGCGCTCATGGTGCTCACAGTTATTTTACGGTTAACAACAAAAGTACCAGTTGGGGTTTCAAAGCCTGGTTTTCCAGAGGTAATGGGCACGGTTTTTATTGTTTTACTGTTTTCTATGGCATAGGCGGTGAAACGGGTAAGGTCAATTAAAACCATTTTTTTCTGTCCATCATAAACGGTTTCCGTTTTTGGAATAATAGTTGGGTTAATATTTGGGCTGGCTGGCTGGGCCTTTTCTAAAGCTGATACGAACTCTGCCTTGGCTTTGGTAATTTCTTCTTGGGGAATATTAATGCCATCGTAGCCACCTTCTAAGACAACAGTGGGTGCTCCGGGAATATTAACTTTTACCAAATTTTTTGCTCCACGGTTGAAACTTTTTGATATTGCTTCAAAATCTGCCATTGCAATATCTTTATTTAAGGTAACGCCAATAGTTTTATTTTTAGCGTCGGGGGCAATAGATACCCACTTTACTTTATTTGCCATACCTAAAGTCTTGGTTCCAATAGCAGGGTTACCAACCATATACGTTGCAACAATTAGGTTATCAGCTGTTTGTTTAGCAGTATTTGCTACTTCATCGGAAATTTCAGGGTTAGTTTTTGAAAAATCAGTATTAATAGTTGGGTTAGATGACAAACTGGTTGAGTTTATTTGGTTAACTAGTTTGTCTATATTAATAGATAAGCCAGTTTGCCCGGGCTTTACAACAAATGAATTATTTTCAACAATAAGCTGAGCATTTTTAGCAAGTAGATCTTCACCGAGCTTTGAACTTATAAATGCATTTAGTTTATCCTTGTTAACTTTAGTTTTCAGGCTGTAGGTTAAGGGTGTTTTATCTTTGAGCCCAATTTTTTCAGCTAAAACTCGTTCCGAGTTAAGTGCGTCTTTTACGGTTTGGTCAATATTACGTTCCAGGCCAAGCTCCGTGGTAGTTGCCTGAAGACTTTTTCCATTTATTAGTAAAGTAATTTTTTGTTCACTGGCTAATTTTGCTAATTTTTTTTGGACAGCTTCGGGAGTTTGCTGACTAACGTCTATCCCGCTAATTGATATTTTACTGTCTAGAGTAACAACCCTTGGTTTTTTGTTGGCATTAAATACCGCTCCTCCAACTGAAAGTACAATAACCACAAAAATAATTGCAACAAAAGCCATTCTTTTATGTGTAAAAATTGGCTTGTTTCTTAGGCTTAGCCCACCAATTTTATTTTGGAAGCGTGCTAAAAACAATTTTGCATTAAGCGCTGGTTTAGACGGAGTAGCTTCTGTATTTGAATTGCTTGGCTCGGAATCATTTTCAGTATTCATAATGGCAATATGTCCTATTGCACTCAACTCTTGAGCTACTTGATTTTGCTGGCTTTCATCATCAACAATGTTTTTGGCCGCCTCATTTTCTACATCGACAAAAATAGATTCTAATGGGCCATCGCCCTGCGAATCTGTTGACTTAGGGTTATTGTTTTTATTGCTATCCACGTAATATTATTTACTTATATCTGTAGTCATTTTACAACTCTTTGACTAAAAACAGTAGCTTTTTCTTAATATATTGCTTTGCACTAAAGTATACTAATATTTAATGAGTATTATTTGCCCCACAGTCCTAGCCCAAAATAAAGAAGACTTTGCCAGCCAATTATCTAAAATAGACTTTGCTAACCGTATCCAAATTGATGTAATGGATGGTATTTTTATAGCTAATAAAAGTATCGAACTATCAGAAATTAAACCCATATTAGATAAAATAATTGATTTGCATGTTATGTACCAAAACCCGCAAGAATACCTTGCCGAATTTGTCCGTTTAAAACCTAGCATGGTTATAGTGCACGCTGAAAGTAATGCTGATATTCCCAAACTAGCAAGCGACTTAAGGGAACACGGGATTAAAACTGGCCTAGCATTGTTACAAGATACTTCTGTAGAAAGCGTATCTTATTTATTTCCACATATTCAGCACCTTTTAATATTTAGTGGCGACCTAGGTAAATTTGGTGGCCAAGCCGACCTAGGCTTATTAGTTAAAATTGAACAAGCTAAAAAATTAACTCGATTTTTAGAATATGGCTGGGATGGTGGAGCTAACGAGCAAAATGTATCTGATATGGCACAAGCAGGCGTCGATGTCATAAATGTTGGCGGAGCAATTCAAAATGCTGAAAATGCAAAAGCCACTTACGAACAACTAGTTGCAAAAGTTTAGTAATAACACCGAAAGGCTTATGTTAATATATAAGCATAGTTAAAAAGGTGCATAAATGCCGTCCAAAAAATTAACAATCCCAGAGCTTGAAGAAAAAGCCATAATTATAAGAGAAGATATTATTAGCATGCTAGAAACTGCTGGTAGTGGGCACTCTGCTGGGCCTTTAGGCTTAGCAGATATTTTTACTGCAATGTATTTTGATGTTCTTCGCCAAGACCCAACTAAGCCAGATTGGGAAGAGCGAGATATTTTACTGTTAAGCAATGGGCATTGTGCTCCAGTTTTATATGCAACCATGGCAGAAGCAGGCTATTTTAATAAGAAAGAACTTAGCACTTTGCGTAAGTATGGTAGCCGTTTGCAGGGTCATCCAGAAAGAACTAAGTTACCAGGTTTAGAAAATACAAGCGGGCCACTAGGCTGTGGTTTAAGCCAAGCAATTGGCATGGCGCTTGGTATGCGTTTAGACGAACAGCATCACCGTTGGGTGTATGTAGTTATGGGTGACGGTGAGTTAAATGAGGGAAATGTATGGGAAG